>JAJXYA010000190.1 GCA_021780795.1 Bacillota bacterium
TGAAAAACTCAATATAATTGCAACAGAAATATATGGTGCAGATGGAGTAACATTTACAGATGCAGCAAAAAAACAAATTGATGAGCTTCATAATTTTAATCTTGATAAACTTCCAATTTGCGTGGCAAAAACCCAATATTCTCTTTCAGATAATGCTTCTTTACTAGGAAGACCAAGTGGTTTCAAAATAAATGTTAGAGAGGTTAAAGTATCAAATGGTGCTGGCTTTATAGTAGTATTAACAGGAAATGTGATGACAATGCCTGGACTTCCTAAAGTTCCTGCTGCAGAAAGAATGGATATTCATGAAGATGGCTCTATTGAGGGATTATTTTAAAAGCCTATTTTAAAAAAATGAATTTACTTGACCAACTCAAAGTAACTTGATAAAATAAAGCTATTGTAATTTAAACTTTTTAGTTTTCGTAATGAAGGGTGGCTTTTTTAAGCCGCTCTTAAAATTTTTTAAGGGGTGTAATGCCATGATTTTAGTACTAGATGTTGGGAACACTAATATAGTTTTAGGTGTATACAAAGAGAATACGTTAATTGTTGAATGGAGACTATCAACAGACGTATTAAGGTCTGCAGATGAATATGGAATTCAGGTTTCAAACCTATTTTCGCAAGCTAATCTGGAAGTTACTTCGGTTGAAGGAGTTATAATATCTTCTGTAGTACCTAATATTATGTATTCTCTTGAGCATATGATTAGAAAATATTTCAAATTGGATCCAATAGTAGTAGGACCAGGTGTAAAAACTGGCATTAATGTTAAGTATGATAATCCAAAGGAAGTAGGTGCCGATAGAATTGTAAATGCAGTTGCGGCACATGAAATATATAAAAGATCCCTTATAATAATTGATTTTGGAACTGCCACTACTTTTTGTGCAGTTAGGAAAAATGGAGACTACCTTGGTGGAGCTATATGCCCAGGAATCAAAATATCTTCGGATGCATTATTTCAAAGAGCAGCAAAGCTTCCAAGAGTTGAACTTGTAAAACCGGAAACTATAATTGCTAGAAATACAATTAATAGTATGCAGGCCGGGATTGTATTTGGTTATATAGGGCAAGTTGAATATATAGTAGAAAAGATGAAAGCAGAAATGCTTGAATTAGAGGAAGAAAAGCCTTTAGTAGTTGCCACTGGTGGCTTAGCAAAATTAATTAGTGCGGAATCGTCAAATGTTGATATAGTAAATCCATTTTTAACATTAGAAGGATTAAGGATAATCTATGAAAAGAATAAAAAGTAGGTGCTGAAATGAAAATAGCAAACCTTGAATTTAAAAATAATGTATTTCTTGCACCAATGGCAGGCGTAACGGATATAATATTTAGAGGTATATGTAAAAGCATGGGCTGTGGACTGGTTTACACTGAAATGGTGAGTGCAAAGGCACTCCAGTATGGAAGCAAAAATACAGAGGAACTACTAAAGATTTCAAAAAAGGAAGCTCCAGTTGCGGTTCAAATATTTGGTAGCGATCCGCTAGCTATGGCAAAAGCTTGTGAGCAATTTAATAATGATGAAAAAATATGTATTGTAGATATAAATATGGGATGCCCAGCACCTAAGATTGTAAAAAATGGAGATGGCTCTGCATTGATGAAAAATCCTAAGCTTGCTTCTGAAATTATTAAAGAAATCAAAAGAGCATCATCTAAACCAGTTACAGTAAAGTTTCGCAAAGGTTTTGACGAGGATAATATAAATGCTGTTGATTTTGCAAAGGCAATGGAAGCTGCTGGCGCGGACGCTGTAGCAGTGCACGGAAGAACTAGAAAACAGATGTATGAAGGTAAGGCAGATTGGGAAATAATAAGACAGATTAAGGCTGCTGTTTCTATACCTGTAATAGGTAATGGAGATGTATTTACATTTGAAGATGCTATAAATCTTGTAGAAAAGACTAATTGTGATGGTATAATAATAGCAAGAGGGGCACAAGGAAATCCTTGGATTTTTAGAGAAATAGGAGAAGCCTTTTCTGGCAAAAATCCAGTAAAACCGACATATAATGAAAAAATTGATGTATGCATAAATCATATTCAAGAGGCTGTAAAATATTTTGGAGAAGAAAAAGCAGTAAGAGAGCTTAGAAAACATATTGCTTGGTATATAAAAGGACTTAGAAATGCTACAGATATTAAGAATAAAATAAATGTTCAGAAAAATAGTGTAGAAGTATTTGATATTTTGGAGAAATATAGGAATGAACTAAATAAAGTATATGGAATAGAATAATTCAGATTGTAATATATTTATATATATCTAAATTGTGTATTGTTTAATAACGTAAATATTGACAATAGTAAGGAGCTGATTTATAATTACTTAAATGACTACACGGTTGCATTAGTAGTCTTTTATTAGTATATATAAAAATATTTTATTTATTATAAATGAATAATTTTTTAGTAATCAAAAGGGGAGAAAATATAATGAGTGAAACAAAGAAATATGTTATGACTTACGAGGGTGTTAAAAAATTAGAAGATGAATTGGAATATCTTAAAACAACAAAAAGAAAAGAAATTACTGAAAAAATAAAGGTTGCTCTTTCCTTTGGAGATTTAAGCGAAAATTCCGAGTATGATGAAGCAAAAAATGACCAGGCATTCTTGGAAGGAAGAATTATTCAATTAGAAAATATGTTAAAGAATGCAACTATCGTAGATGAATCAGAAATATCTGATGATATCGTAAATGTAGGTACAATAGTAAGAGTAAAAGATTTTGATTTTGATGAAGTTATTGATTTTTCTATAGTGGGTTCAGCAGAAGCGGATCCTCTTGAAAATAAAATATCTAACGAATCACCAGTTGGCAGTGCTCTTATGGGGAAAAAAGTTGGAGATGTTGTAGAAGCGCAGGTTCCAGACGGTTTAGCAAAATTTGAAATTTTAGAAATTCATAGACATTAATATTGGAAAGAAGTTTTGTAGTTAATTATG
>JAJXYA010000042.1 GCA_021780795.1 Bacillota bacterium
ATTATGAATATCATTTTAAGTAAATAAAGGGTTTTTACCCTTTATTTTTTTGATACAAACTTTTGGCATGAAAATTGCTATTATATTAACAGACAACAAAATATGGACTAAAAGGAGGTGTAAGAAGATGATAGCTTTAATTATTGGCACTCACGGAAAATTTTCCGAAGAAATTGTTAGATCTTCTGAAATGATATTTGGAAAACAAGATAATATTGCAACTGCAATATTTGAGCCAGGAGAAAGCCCTGATGATCTTGTTCGTAAATATAACGCGGCAATGGACAATCTTAATTGCGAAAACGGAGTATTATTCCTAGTGGATATTTTCGGCGGAAGTCCATATAATGCAGCAAGCAGAATAGTTTCTGAGAAAGAAAATATGGATATACTTACGGGGGTAAACTTACCTATGCTACTAGAAATATATGGCTCAAGAAGCTTTTCTACAATAAAACAACTAGTAGAAATAGGTAAAAATTCAGCTTATGAAGGTATAAAGACCTTTACTGAAATTTTTTTTGAGCAAACTGATGATGATCTTTAACTTTCAGTGATGATATGAAAAAGGTCATATCATCAAAGCCTTATTAAATGAATACGTTTTAAAACAATGAATTGGAGGAAAAAATATGCAAATAAATTTTGTAAGAATAGATGACAGACTAATACATGGACAAGTTGCTACCGTTTGGACTAAAGAATCCAAATGTAACAAAATTATAGCAGTCAGCGATGAGGTTGCAAACGATGCCTTAAGAAAAACCTTAGTTCTTCAGGTTGCACCACCAGGAATCAAAGCATATGTCTTACCTGTAGACAAGGCAGTAGCTGCTTATAAAAATCCAAAATATAACGATTTCAAAGTTCTTTTCTTATTCATAAATCCTACTGATGTTCTTAGAGCTGTGGAAGGAGGTATAGATATTAAATCGGTAAATGTAGGCGGAATGTGTTTCAAGGAAGGAAAAACTCAAATAACAAGTGCTGTATGCGTTGGAAAAGAAGATATTGAAGCTTTCAAAAAATTACATAAAAAAGGAATTGAACTTGAAATAAGAAAATTAGCTAGCGATTCAAAGGTTGATTTAATGAGTAAAATTCAAAATTTATAATTAAATGAAAAGGGGAATTATTTATGAATAGTATACAATTTATATTTGTACTGTTGGTTGCCATGATTACTGGAATGGGCAGTGTTCTGGATGCATTTGAAACTCATAGACCAATAGTTGCTTGTACATTAATAGGGCTTGCTTTAGGGGATATTAAAACTGGTATTATTCTAGGAGGAGAATTAGAGCTTTTAGCTTTAGGCTGGATGAATGTAGGTGCTGCTATGGCTCCAGATTCAGCTCTTGCTAGTGTTGTTTCAGCAATCTTAGTAATCGTTGGACATCAATCCATAGCTGCTGGTATAGCTATTGCCATACCAATAGCCGCTGCTGGACAAGTTTTAACTATATTTGTAAGAACAATCACTGTATTTTTTCAACACCTTGCAGACAAATATGCCGAAGAGTCAAACTTTTTAGCTATAGAAGCTTGCCATGTTGTAGCATTATTTTTACAAGGTCTTCGTGTTGCCATACCTGCTGCATTAGTAGCTGCAGTTGCTGGAACAAGTGGCGTTGAAGCAATGCTTCATGCAATTCCTGTTCCTGTAACAAGAGGTCTACAAATTGCCGGCGGTATGATAGTAGTAGTTGGTTATGCAATGGTAATAAATATGATGGAAGTAAAATATTTAATGCCTTTCTTCTTCGTAGGTTTTGTTCTAGCTGCCTTCACAACATTCTCACTTGTTGGTTTTGGTATTCTAGGCGTATGTGCAGCAATATTTTACATACAACTACATCCAAAATATAGTCAGCCAAAGCTTGTTGATGAATTAGACGAATTATAGGAGGAAATAAAATGAGTGAACATAAATTAACTAAAGGCGATTTAAGATCTATGTTTTTCCGTTCATGGTTTCTACTAGGCTCCTTTAACTTTGAAAGAATGCAAAGTATAGGCTTTTGTGTTACCATGATGCCAGCAATAAAGAGATTATATACAACTAAAGAAGAGCAAAGAGCTGCTTTAAAAAGGCATTTAGAATTTTTTAATACTCATCCATATATGGCTGCACCTATTATGGGAATTACAGCTGCTATGGAAGAAGAAAGAGCTAACGGCGTTCCCATAGATGATACTGCAATAAGCGGTGTTAAGGTTGGTCTTATAGGACCTCTAGCTGGTGTAGGGGATCCATTGTTTTGGGGTACTTTAAGACCTGTATTTGCTGCCTTAGGTGCTTCTTTATCAACGACAGGAAGCCTCATTGGACCATTAATGTTTTTTCTTCCTTTCAATATAATAAGATTATTAACACTTTGGTTTGGTATCCATTATGGATATGAAAAAGGAACTTCTGTTGTAGCTGATGCTTCTGGAAATACGCTTCAAAAAATAACTGAAGGTGCATCTATATTAGGATTATTTATTATGGGTGCTCTAGTATGTAAATGGACAAGTATTAACGTTCCACTAGTAGTTTCAACCGTTAAAGGTGCTGATGGTAAAACAACTATAACAACCGTTCAAAATATACTTGATTCATTGGTTCCAGGACTCATTCCATTATTACTTACATTCTTATGCATGAAATTGTTAAAAAAGAAAATCAGTCCTATTGCTATAATTTTTGCAATGTTTGCAGTTGGAATTATAGGATATATCTTTGGATTCTTGAAATAAGGTTAAAGGAGGAATCCCTCCTTAGCCTATTATTTCTTTTATAAGGTCAGGAGGTTATTTTATGGATAAATTTAAAATGATATGTTTAGATATAGATGGAACACTTTTAAATTCTAAACATAAAATTACTAGCAAAACTAAAGAAATAATACATTACGTTTCAAAAATCAAAAATATTCCTGTAATTTTAGTTTCTGCAAGAATGCCAAAGGGAATTTTAT
>JAJXYA010000274.1 GCA_021780795.1 Bacillota bacterium
AGAAGCGGGCACTACTGATGACTTAACTAAAACAGTTCATTATGGTGAGCTTTGTAACCTGGTGGAGGAAGAATTTAAGAAGGAAAGCTATGATTTAATAGAGAAAGCTACAGAAAAGATAGCTGAATTTATACTTTTAAAATATGATTTAGTACAAAGAGTTAAGGTGAAAATCAAAAAACCTTGGGCACCTATTGGAAAACCTCTTCAATATGCAGCGGTAGAGGTAGATAGAAGTTGGCATATTTCTTATATTGGCATGGGTGGAAATATGGGGGATAAAGAGAAAAATGTGAAAGAAGCCTTAGAGCTTATAAATAGTTCTTATCACACTAAAATAACAAAAACCTCAAAATTTTATGAAACTAAGCCAGTAGGATATCTAGAACAAGAGGATTTCTTAAATTGTGCTATTGAAGTTAAAACACTTTTAAATCCAATAGAGCTTATAAGATTCCTATTATCTATAGAAAAAGAATTGAAAAGGGAAAGAGTTATAAGATGGGGGCCAAGAACGGTAGATTTGGATGTGTTACTCTATGATAATATAATTAGCTCTTTAGAAGAGATAATTATACCTCATCCAAGAATGGTAGAGAGAATGTTTGTTTTAGAGCCACTGTGCGATATAGCACCATATGTTATTCATCCAATTTTGAACAAACCTATAATTCAAATAAAAGAATCTTTATGTATTGATTAGTAATTTTATATTGCTGCTTTTTATGATGAAAAGGAAATAAAAGCGAATTAAGCTTTTATTTCCTTTTTTATATTTTCTGCAAATTCTTTAGTTCTTTCCTCAATTTGTAGAATCTTAAAAATTTCACCAGGATCATTAGCTATAGCCATTATAGAAAAATATGGTGGCAATCTAAAACCTTTATTTATATTTAAGGCACCAATTAGTTGCTTTACGATGGAGTCACTTCCAGAGTTACCGGATACAACTACAGCAAAAACATTTTTATCGTAAAATTCTATCTTTCTATATAACACCGTGAGTCTATTTATTACAGCTGTTAAGTTTGCAGCTACTGCATCATTATAGTTAGGGCATAACCATATTATTGCATCGGATTCTTCAATAGCTGGAAGTACATCGTGAACCATGACCCCTCCATAAAAACATCTGTTTTTCTTAGCATAGTGAGTGCATAATTTATAGGAGCAGCCTTTACAGTCTAAGACCTCTCCATTTTCTATTTGTAGTTCTTTAATATTGTAGCCAGCAAGATTCTTTGAGGTCATATGCCATAAATCCAAAGTATTAGAGGTTTTATGTGGACTTGAGTATAGCACTAATATTTTAGGATTATTTATAGTAATAGGGTTATATTCTAATAATCTGTTCCTAAGCCGTGAACACATATTTAAACAAATTTCTTCTACTGATAAACTTAAAGTCTTTTGCCACGTAAGAAAATTTCTCAGAGAAGAAGTAGCTTCTATGACGCAATGACCTATGAAACAGCAGCCTAAGTTGTTTGCAAGATATATAATATCTTGACTTGTACGTTTGGTGCCATTCTCTGTATTACTATGAACCAGCACTGCAGCAGTAGAGCCTAAAAGACATTTATCACCTTTTTCATATAGTTTTGAAAAAAATTCTAGCATTGCAATATCACAATCTATATCTGTGTTTTCAGAAGCAAAGAATATTTTCTTGTTTTGAAGATTTGGAATATGGTTAGAGTCTTGCACTAAAGTATAATTCGTGTAAGAAGTAACAGCCCTTATCATTTCTGAAAGCATGGGAGATATATTTTTGTTTGGTACAATTACAAATAACTCCTTCATAAATACACCCCTTTTATATTTCCCTAGAATAAATTATATGAATTCGCTAAGAAGTTTATAAGTTGAATTTAGTTTATTTAATAGTACTTTATTTAGATTCAAAGTTTCAAGCTCGGTGCCAGAAGGCAGTAATCTATTTTTAGACCCCATAAAAGTACCTCCAATAAACGTAGCACTGTAATGCCACTGTGAATTAATGGTTGCAAGTATTGACAAGGTACCAGAAGAAAGAGCTGGAGCAATATATGGTTTAAAACCTGTAGACCGAACTTCGAGGTTTGCAGTCTTAGTACTATAAGTTAAAGCGTCTGAAAGTTCCTCATTGTAGTTTAGAATACTATCTGCTATGATGAGACCCTCTCCATGTGGTCCAAAAGCTCTACCCTCATGGATATAATGTTTTGTAGCATCTTGCTGCGCTGCATAATAGCAGGCTCGAGCATTCATAACCCCCAGGCCATATCCTCTAATTTGTTCTGGAGCGAGGCCTTTAAAGTCCATATTCCCAGAAGCATCTTTATTACTTTCAGTAAATGCGGTTTTACAAAGTAAATCTACAGGGTCTGATACTACAGCAAATATACCTTTAAAGTTTTTTTCGCGTGCAAGAGTAGCATAGTGTCCAATAATCTTAGCATTACCTTTAAACTGTACTAATCTAACATCTTCTGACTCTTTACCAACCTCCGGAACTCCAACAGATACGCAAAACACAAACATATCGCAGTCAAAGACTTCCTCCTCTTTTAAGGATATTACATCAATAGAACTTTCCTTCATATCTGGTGAAAGGATTTGACTAAGTTCATATTTATAGCGTTCCACGCGAGTTGCATCTCTATCATAGAGCCCTAAACTATGAATCTTTTCCACTCCTAAAAGCTTTAAACCTGTAAGCAAAGTGCCACCTACATCTCCAAGACCTACCACATTTATTCTCCATATATTAGGTTTTTTATAGGTTAATACCTCTTGCCAATTATGGTACTGCGTATTTAAAGCTGTAACCCTATTGTTTTGTATAGCAAGTTTTATCCACTGTGGTATGTTCACGAGAGATTCTGTAGGTTTCACAAGTAAATTTATGTTTTCTTCTTTTAGGAAGAGAAAATTTTCATGGGAAACGGAAGAACTTCTTCGTGCATGCTCTGGGTCAAGC
>JAJXYA010000035.1 GCA_021780795.1 Bacillota bacterium
ATAAAAATTTAAGTCTATTTTTAACAATGTTTTTATGAGCCTTTTCCTCAAGCTTACATTTCTCTTCTAAGGAAATTAACCTGCTTCTTAGTGCCAAAGATGATGTATTGCTTTGCATTTTCTCATTATGATTAATGTGACATGAAATTTGATACATTGTATCTACATACCTATCAAGAGTATTTTGAATAAAAGTGTCATTTATGTTTTTTATAAGCCACGCAGCATCTCCACCAGTCTGTGGAAATTGAATAATTCCTAACTCTTTCATAGTAGGTATTTGGTCTTTATCAATCTGAGCATTTTTAAATAACAAATAAGCATTTCTAAAATCACTTATTTCATTCCCTATATCAGACAAATTAGTTTCAAAAGCATCTTGCAAACCCTTTATGTCATTATATAAACTATCATGATTTTTCTCTTGAGTTAAGTTTCCAACACTTACTGGAACCTCTCCAAACATATGAGAAGTTGGCTCTGCTATTTGATTAAACTTACCATCAAAATGATAAATGAAATCTGACGTATAAACATCAATATAAGTAGCTGCATAATCAAACTCACCTTGAAAAGCATGAATAAAAAATAAAACCTTACCTGAGTTATCCGTATAAGCATAACCCTCTGTAGGCTTTATAATTTTGCTACAAAAATCAGCATTTGCATCTAAATAATATAATTCATATACTCTAGTGAATATAAGTAAATACTTCATTAAGTCACTATCGTGCAATTCATCCCAGTGTGAAGTATAGTACTCAATATCTTTAATAATATCAGCATCGCCTTGCCTAGATTCATAGGTTATTGCATTGCCAACAGTATATGAAACTTCTTCTTTAATGAATTTCTTAATATAATTTGTATTTATCTTAAGATTAGATCTTTCAGTAACAAATTTATATTTTCTAATTGCATCAGTATCGCCCTTATAGTATCTATACATCTTTTCATATATATGATGACAGGTTCTGTGGCTACCATATACTTTTTTAACTAAATTCAATTGCTCTGGGTCACTAAGATCTATACTAAGATTTCTGCCAATTAACTTTTTAATTAAATCACTTAATTTCACATTTTCACCTCCTACATTCCTAATGATTTTCTATCAAGAAAACTCACCTTGCTGATTACTTCTATATTTTCAATTCTATTTACAAACTCTGAGGTTACGTCAGGAGCATCATCATGAACCGAGAACTTTTGACCTCTGAAATCTTCTATCTGCTTGGTAAATTCTTCATCTTCTTCAGCAAATATAATTTGACCTTTGTTCATAAATGGAATAATAGTAGAAATTTTATCATCCTTATTTTTTCTTTGAGATTCATTAATTATTTTTATATTTCTATTTTTGAGTACTGGGTCAACTTTAATTAAGTTTTCCAAGCTATTAGCATCAGCACCATTAAAAGTGTTTTTCTCTATATACACATGCGTTATATCTGGAAACTCTTTTAATAAATCAATCATATGTTTTATATATTTATCAAAATCAGTACGAGCATTAATTTTTGCAAGTTCTGCTTTCCTAGCATACTTTAAATTATTATCAGCCTGGCTACCAACCAAGTAAGCCGAGTAATCCGACTTTGTTCCAGAAGTACTTGCAGGATCCACACAAAGCATAGTCTTTATGAATTTATGAGTTTCAATTATATTACGAGCTTCTGTTGCAACAGTTTTAAACCATTTCTCACCTATACTATCAACATCACCCTGCACTTCTTGTTTGAAACTTGAAGGATTCTCATAGTAACTCATAGCCATATCTAAACAATCCCAAAACTCTGACCATAACATTGGAAATTTCATCTCAGTTTCATTTTGCCAGTAAAATTCCTTTGCATCCTCCAGGTGATTTTCATTTTTAAAGTTAAATAATAATGTTTTAAACTTTTTCCATAGTCCAGTCTCAAAATGATTATCCAGGCCATTAATCTTTTCATTTTTTTCATTTACAAAATCATCAATTAGCACACCTTTTTTATTCTTAAATTTCCATGTTGGCTGCTTAATTAGCCTAGAGTAAAAACATTCTTTATGCTGCAGCGTTCCAACTGCAATAAAAGTGGTACCCTTTTTAATTTTTTTACCTGCACGATACAAAGCCTTTTGACTAGCATACTTAACATCATCAGAAAATCTTTTCCACTTTTTTAATCGAGCCTCTTCAGTTCTTACATCATCCTCTGACTGATAATCATCGAGAATTATTAAATCCGGTCTACAATTATCATATTTTCTACCACGCATTGGAGAACTTGAAGAAATAGCCTCTAAAAAAGATACATTCGTAAACTCTAACTGTGTAGAATTACAAATGTATCTTTTATCTTTATCATCAAGCAGCTTTCCAAAAGCTTTTTCAATATATTCATTTTCTAAGAATGTATTCTTTATATCTTTTATGAATTTCTCAGCTGTACTACCTATATCAGAGCAAATCAAAGTATATTTTTTAAATTCATAACAATGCGACCATATTGTTGTGGCATAAGTACCAAAAGCACTCTTTCCAGTACCACGAGGTAATATTCTCCCTATTTGGTCAGGTCCGTCACCGATTATACTACTCTCTATGTCAGTCCATAATTCTTGATGAACTTCTGCTATAGGAGCTGCAGCATTATCTTCTTTAACCAGAAATACATCCTGGAGAAAATACATACAGAAAAATTCTAGTGACCTTTTTCCCACACTCCAGGCAAGTCCATGGTAATCAAATAAGTGATCCTTATGTTGATGCATCAAATCACGTGCTTTTTCAGGACCATATAATTTTTTTAAGTATTTATATAATAACTGCCTATTAACCTTATTTTCATCCACTTTTATATCGTCCAATTAAACCACCTTCTCTGAGTCACAAAATTCTTATTTGTAGGGCCTATAGTATTTATAATCCCTTTTTCTTCTTCTGTTAGTATTAAAAAAATTATTTAATAATTTACATATAAACTGATTCATGCTATCTCCTTTGCTCCATTGCTCCACGCTTATTTCTTCTATAGGTATGCTCACTCATACATTCTTTTAGACTATCAGTAATTTTCTGCTTTTTAATGTGCTTACATCCACAGTAAGGACACGCTAGATATTTATCTTTTACCATTTTCTCTATTTCCTCTGTAAGTAGCACTAATTGATTTTTACACCTTTTGCAATTATAACTTGTATATATACCAAGCATATCCTCACTCCTTACACATTGTTATTTTATTTAGAGTAACCTACTCTTTATCAGTCACATCATGTACTTATAAATCCGCATCTGGGGCAATGACCATTTTCAAGTTCAGCTCCACAATTAGGGCACATATTATCACCTCAACCTAAAAAAAATTTACAGAAAATCTGTAGCCCAAAACCGGGCACTCACTAAATCACCAAAATAGAAGGGTACCCCTACCGTTATTAGATCCGTATGTAGCACCCATATAACATCAAAAACCATTCCATATAATAAAACTTATATTGAATGGTTTACGTATTATTGGTCCTTTAAATTCAATAATGTCGTGAAATAACCAATTTCGCGACATTATATTGACCATTCCAATGGGTTTGTGGGCACTCGCCACCCAATCAGTGGCATTTAGCCCCTATATGTTCATAGTTTATTCATATTCTCACTCATTATCAAGTTCAGCCATCTCTGCATCCAGTACATCTACAGATACATTATCCTTACTATCTCTGCCATCATCTACCGTGACCTTAGTTGTATTTGGCATAGTCTTATTCAATAGAGCTAGCCTAGCATCTAACTCAATCTTCTTATTGGTTGTACTGTCTGCTAACTTAATTAATTTCATGGCATTCTTGGGAGCATAAGAGGTGATTATCCTTATTGTAGAAGATATAAGTTCTTGTCCACACCTGTTCACCTCAGCTATATACTCTTCCATTTTTATCCACTTATAATAGGTAGTTCTACTAATACCCACTTTCTCAGCAATCTCAGTAACATCCATTCCTTTAAAACCTAACTCAATACACTTTAACTGCCTTTCATCTAACATACAATCACCTCCTATATAGTTAACACATAATAAAAAAAGCACTAGGCTGTAAACCGGTGCTCTTGTTCTTTAATAATTCTAACTAATACCACTATATCACATTCTATACCCTCATTACTGCAGACTTTTATTAATCCTTAATCCTCTTTGATATGCAAATATTTCTCTTGCTTGTTTTAGCCAAGTATATATACTTCTCTCTGAAGCTGGTATTTCATGACTAGCTATGATAACTCTATTTTTAATATCTCCTGCTAAGAGATCTTTATCAGTATCTTTGAAATATACAATTTCTATTGCTTTTATTATATAATATTTATACCTTGCTTCTAATTCAGCTAACACCTTATCTACAGATTCCATATCTAAAATTTCAGATATTCTTTCATTTACTGCCATCTCTGCTTTAATAAGTGCTTGCTCTGTTGGATTAGAAATTCCATCTTTAACTTTAGTTTCTCTCTTCTTTATTTCATCTAATGCTTCAATGTATATCTTTTGCTTAAATTTTTCAGCTGACATACCATTTTGTGCATAGAATCTAAATGCAGCTGTTGCATAATCTCTTAGGTAATCTTTCAAGCTATCCCTCCTTAGTGCTATGTTAATTTTTCAATGCATTCTTCCACCTTTTTCTTTTCTGCTTCTAATTTAGCTTTAAGAGCCCACTTTTTATCCCAAATAGCCTTTTTTATATCTATATTAATTTGATCAATTCTACCTTGGTACATATCTTTATAGTTTATTTTCATAGAAATCTCCTTAAATTTTAATGATTTTAATTGCGTGTGTTACACTTTTGAAAATGCTCTCTAACCTTTGATATTACTAGCTTTGATGGCATTTTACTGCTTTTATGCTTGTTACACTTTTTTGAGTGCTAAAAAACCCTTCTAAGCCTTGGTATATCCTAGCTTTGTAAGTATACGTTAAAATGGTTACACTTTTTAAAAACACCATATGCGCATATATTTATAAATATATAATATATTATTTATCTCTCTTATATATATATAATATATATTAATACTGTAATACTGTAACAATATATATATAAGAGAGTACAAAGTCGCATATATCCTAACTTTGAAGTGGTTACACTTTTTTTGAAAAACCGTAACTTTGGTGTAACTCTCATTGAAAAGTGTAACTTTCAATAATTCTCGAATTGCGAATTACCTAACTGCTGTTTTATTTGCCTTTACTCCGATAGCCTTTAGCTGATGCCTAAGTTGGTTGATTCTAATCCTCATTAATTGTTCTGAGGTATCTTCCTCTTTGCTCCATGGGGCTAACCCATTGTTCAACCTCATCTCTAACCTTTTACAACATCTTTCTCCACATACCCTATAATCACTACCAATTCTAGAACTTCCCATTATTCCACCATTTATTTTTCCACACACATCACAGGGTGGATGATTAGGTATACCCATTGCTCTATTCATCTCATATTTATCTAACATGTTTTCCTCCTTATATTGTTGCGTATTAATATTAAGATACGCCACTATTTAAGCTTTTGAATGTGCAAATTCAACTTATCCGTTAGCTCTTGAAGTTTATCTTTGTTCTGAATACCATTCGCACAAATGCACATTCTTAATATAACTACCATATTTTCTAACTCATATACTGACAAAGGAACATCAATTTCTTTCTCAAAAACATCTTTGCTTTGTTTTTCTTTAATGTATCGTTCTACCAAATGCAGCTCCTTTTTTCCTAACCATTTTAACCATGAGCCACAGTCACCACACATTAAAGCCTTTTGGCTCCCTCTATCATCTATAAATACATCAACACTACCACATTTTTCACAAGAGTAATCTTTCATACAAATCCTCCTAATTATTTAAATGGAATTATATTATCCAACTCATTAACCTCTTCAACTTCCTGAGAAATTATTTGCGTTACGTCAAGCTTACGGAACCTTTCGATATCGCAAGTATCATATCTTACCGTTTTTCTTTCTATCCCTCCAATTCTTATGACTTTATCACCTAGTCCTGTAATGTATCCAGCTTTCTTAGCCTGTTTTCTAAAATCCTTTAAATCCAATGGAACCCAAGTACTATTGACACTTCTAAGGTATTCATTGATTTGGTTCAGCATCTCTGAGCTTTTAATATATAGCCCATCATCTCTTCGTTGAATAACATCTTCCACGCATCTAGCTCTACCATCTTCAATCATAGAATTGTATTGTCTTAGCATTAGCTCTACCTGAGACAAAGCTTCCTCTCTATCCTCCAAGACTTCTTCCTCTATATTTTTAATAATGCAGCCAGTATAGTTGGATATTTGTTTAAGTTCTAATTTTTTTAAGAGTAAATTAAATATCTCTATGCCAGCGCATATGTTGATAACAGTATTTAGAGGCCTGTCTCTTAATTTATCTATTTTAAGTGCTGCAGTTTCTCTTATCTTCCTATAATCTTCTATGCTTAGTTCCAATATAATTTCTATCAAGTTTTTACCTAATTTGTTTAATAAACGCTCATTATTGGCCAACCAAACCATGCTCTGGGTGTGTTTTTCCGTCCTCTCTCGCTTAGATAAATAGACTATACAGGACCTTTCCATTAATGCTTTTTCAGAATTTGGGAAACATTCTTCTCCAACTAGCACCATGGATCTATTAAGCTGAAAACATTTATTCTTAAAGCTTTTATCACCTCGTGAAATTGTAGACCTATCATATAAATTTCTAAATATTCCACTTAACTTTGCTACTTTAAATTTATCCATTTGACTTGTCTTGTACTCTTCAAATAATGAAGGATAATTGCCCTCACTTAGATTTTTTATAAGGGCAAATGGAGTTATATCGCCAATACTATTTTTATCTTTAAGAGGATAATTCAATATAGGAGCTATAACCTTTTCTAAAATGGTACTCTTTCCACCGCCACTCTCTCCAATGATAAAGAGAAAATGATTTTTTAAATTTAAAGCCTGGCTTTGTCCTGCAGCAAGGAAATTAACTATTGAGCCAATTATGCTGAAAGTTTTCTCGAAAGTAGCAAATGTAAATAAATTCTTCATTACTTCTTTTAACTCTTCTTGTTTTATATTCTCAATTGATACTAAATTAACCTCAGCACCATCCTCACTTTTCACTGATTTATCAATCTTTCCTTTAGTTAAAGTCCCATCATTAGTTATAAGCATTTGAGCATCATTTTTCATAAAGAACTTTACACCTGTGTGAATTTCCTCCATATCTATGGCAAAATATTGATTAATCCAAGTCTTTAACATTGTCAAATCTCCAATAGTACCAGTAAAGCTTAAATCCATTGTGCCTAAAAATCCTTTAAATGATTTAATATCATCAAAGACGTTCACCTGGTCAATTCTCTCTATCCTTGCACCTGTATATGACTTCATAATTAGCTTTACACCTTCACTATCTCTATCTATAAAATTGATCCTGGTAGCCTCTAATAGAGTAAAATTAGATATATATGTTTTAGTGAAACTATTATTGTCACCTTTATCTTTTACATATTTGTAGATTCCTGAAAAATCCTGTTGTAATTCATATTTGCTTTTTAGGTCTAAACTTCTTTTAAATGCCTGAAAAAGGTTTACTTTAGTATGTCCACTTTCTAGCCAATCAGTAACATCTTTATTATCTCCAAGTGACTTAATTCCCTGAAGGTTTACTACTTTAAATGACCATGAGTATTCAAGTAATTCAGATTTAATTTTCTCAATGTATTTTTTCCCCGCATCTCCAGTATCTCCGCAAACAAAGATTTTAGCATTACGTAACATAGAGAAATCACTTATTCCCTTGCCACTAGTAGCGACATATTTGTCACTTCTCAGTAAAGAATTTAAGGTATTAGCATCCTTTTCACCTTCAGTAATTATTATTGTTTTATCATCCCTAATAGCTGTTAGTACATTGTATAGGTTGTAGAGCAGTTCTTCACCATTTCTCTTATTTTGAACTTTTCCGTCATCATCTATGTGATAATAAGATAAAGATTTCTTACCATCTGGAGCTTTAAATTTAGCTTTATAATACATTGGTTTATTATCTCTATTTACAAAACTGAATACTCCTAGTAACTCCATACCTTTCCTATAATCAAGCTTTTTAATCTCCCATTCAATACGACTTTTAACCTTTTCAATGTCTAATTCCTGTGGAGTTTTCTCTAATGGAATACCAAGATATTCCCTAGCCTCAGCATAATTCAAATTTTTACTTCTTATTACAAAGTCAACTGCATCACCTTCAGCTCCACACCCATAACATTTGTATCTTTCTTTATTCGCATCACTTAAAAATTTCACTTTCATTGATGGAGTTTTTTCATTGTGAAAGGGGCAGCAAATCATCCCTTGTCTATTGAATCTATTCCCCGTTTCACTTTCTATCAGTGCTTTTAAATCTATATCACTTACTTCCATTAGTTCACATCCTTTTATCCTGTGAAGTTAAATTTACATTTTATATCCCATCTTAAGAGCCTTATAATAAACTGTTACCAAGCCACAAACATCAAACCTGGCATCATGAAAACCAATATCAGAATCACCATAAAGCTTTTTTAAACTTGTTTGGAAGCCTTTACTTTCGCTATCAATTCCAAGAAACTGCATTGTCTCTTCAAGTTTAGGCCATTTATATTTACCATACTTGCCTTTTAGTTTTATGATATTTTCAAAATATTTCATGGTACAAAACTTATCTGCTATTTCAAATGCATATCCAGCTCTTTCTATTTCAGTTTTTACAAAATCAATGTCAAACTTTACATTATGAGCAATAAAAATTCCATCATGTAGATCTGTAGCAACTTCTTCTGCAATATCCTTAAAACATTTTCCACCTGATAGTTTTTTTAATCTTTCCACAGAAAAACCATGAATCTTTTCAGCTCCCGGATCTACAAAGTCACATGAAAGGAAAAAGTTCTTAGCTGCATCAACCTTATCATCTACTGTGATTGTATATGTGAGTTGGCATATCTGTCCTGGTTTAAATCCACTTGTTTCAGTATCTAAAAATATCTTTTTCAAGTTATTTCTCCTTTCTCTATCAAAGTATTACAAGCACGGGCTAAATTCAAACAAGATTACAAGGGCATTTAAGATTTTTTAGTTTATTTCGCCATCTATTTGTACTGCGAATTACCCATTAGTCTACTCGAATTGTTTTGACATTCTTAATTTTAAAAAAGCTAGGTTCATATCCATGTTCTTTAATCCATGAAAATAGCAAATCATTAAATTTTTGTTCCAGTTCGTCCCTATCTTCTTTCGTAACATCATTAAGATAATCTTCTCCGACTTCTCCACAATCTTCTGTAGTATTTTCAGCAACATTTTCTAAAATATAATCAATATCTACTCCGCTTACAGTAACTTTTTCTATTTGTCCTACTTCAAATTTAAAACAACCCTCTGTTTTAGCTTCTTCTAACCCTTCTTTAACCGCTTCTTCTTTTGTATTAAATTCTTCTCCGCTCCATATTTCATTTCCATTTATGTTATACATCCATTTTCCAACAATCGAATTTTCCATTTTCAATTCCTCCCTCATATTTGATTCGTATTTTTATCAGAATCCGTAACTATTTAAGACTAATAGCTTTATCAAACATATCTCTAATATTAGTTAGAATCTTTATATTTTTATCAGTTATTTTGCTATGATAATGTTGCTCGTTGGATATGTCATTATACTTATCTCTGTATTTATCTTCCGTTTGATATAAAGAACTAAATATTAATTTTATTTCTAAATCACTAAATATAAATTTTAATAATCGTAATTTTAATTTATATAACATAATTTACCTCCTTACAAACTTAAACATCCACGCTTCATCATCAATTATTGCTAATTCTCCATTTTCATTTATAACTGTTGCATTGATAAATTTAATTTTAGTTGGGTGCGGTTTGCTATTATCAAAATCAACTGTTGGCATAATACTGATAACATTAAACACTTGATCTTGGTATATCATTTTGTAATTACTCATATCTATTCTCATTTTTACCCCTCCACTTCTTCGTTGAGCTGCTTACCTAAATTGAAAAGCAATTTCCAAAAATGATGATACTCTCCTTTGTTTGAATACCCTGCTCCAGCTGTATAAGTTCTTGGATTATGAAGATTATGGCCTTGATACTTTATATACTCTTTGGCCTCATCCAAGATAAAGAAATATGCTACTGTTTCATAATATTTTTCAGTATGAACCTTATAATAAAAACCTTTTTCTATGCCATAAGCATTAAAGTAACTTTCTTCATCTACAACGCAGCAATCTTCACCTTCTATATCTTTAAAGTTATAATCATCATAAGCTTCAGCAAATGACACTATATCTATTGGACAATCTCCATGTTCATAATATGCTTCTACTAATTCTTTTGCTGAATTGTACCCTTCACATCCCCAATCTGGTACACAATATTTAATTGTATCTGCTGTATCGTACTCAGGATCAATAACTCTCTCTCTTTGAGTTTGAACTAAATGTATTGGATTATTTGTACATACGTTATCTTTTGAATTTGGATATTGCTTTTCAGCAAACATCCTTAAAAATTTTTCTTGCTCATCAGTTAACTGTATCTTTACGTCTTTCATTGTATTATTCCCCCTCTTATTTTGTTGCGCCATATTAAGCAATTGCGTATTAACTACTTAGCAGTCATTTTGTATTGCCAACCGTCTAATTTATAAAATGGTGTTTCCCATACTTCAAATACTTCCATGCTCAATGTGTTGGCATGAATTACTTGCGCTGGTATACCCAGTAAACTTAGTTGTATATAAGTCATATGAACTGATTTTATATCTAGGTCTTGTGCAATAACTTTAAGCTGTTTTTGAGGGTTAAAGCCTTTTTCCTTCATTGCTTGCGCAAAAGCTATTATCAAAGCTCCTCCACCACAAGTAGGTTCATTTAGTGTTATGAATCCTTTTGAATTAATCTCAATTTCTATTTTTCCATCTATGGTTAATTGAGCCATTAATAAGCATAAATTATATGGTGTGAAAAACTGTCCTTTCCATTTATTGCTTAAGCTCAATTCCATGAAAACTTCACCTAGATAATCGCCTGGAACTTCTAGAGCCATTGTTAACTCCCCAAATAACTCTGGGAATATACTTGCTTCTTCTTTTGTGTATTTTGATATTATGCTTAGATATTTAGTTTCACGTTCTTTCCATCCCTTAAAGTTAACTGAGTTGCTTAAAGTTATTGCTGCCATTTCTAAGAAATCTGAGAATACTTCCCAAGTGTTATATCTATAGGCTAACTTTTCAAAGAGTTTCACCATATTCTTTTTATGATCCACTTCATAAACTTTAACTTTTTTCATTATTCCCCTCATTCTCAAGTTCTGTTTTAATCCAATTTAAAATGACTTTCCATGTTTATACTGTCTGTTTTTATTTATTTCCATTTTCTTAATAATTTCTTTACTTAGATCAATGTCATAATTTCCGGATAAATCGCCAATTCTGATTGCAATATCGGCTATTTCCTCTTTAAAATTTTCATCATCATTTTTTCGCAAAGCTTCCATTGCTTCGGCAACTTCTGAAATTAACAATATTAGTTGTTGAGATTTAAAAGCATTTATAACAGCATTGCATTCTTCATCTGTTAATGCAGCATTCCTAAATATTTTTGATATGATTGAAGCTTCTAAACTATGAAACCCTTTTTTAACTGCATTATCATGTGCCTTTGCAACTAATTCTTTAATTTCCATTGTAAAATCCCTCCGTGATATCCTTTATTTCATTTGCCAGTTTTTTAACAAAATCATTCTCTTCACCAGTGATTAAATCTACAACCACATTTATTTTCTGGTTAATTTCATAGATAGCATTATCTAGATCTGCCATTTTACCTACTGCAATGAAAGCTGCTGCTATAAAACCAATT
>JAJXYA010000381.1 GCA_021780795.1 Bacillota bacterium
AAAAATGCTTCCATTACTATTAAATGGTCTTTATCAATAGCACGTACTGTATTGTATAAAGAATTATACATTTGTGAATTTGTAAAATTTGAATTGTTGCTTACCGGCTCATTCATTAAATCATAACCAGCGATATCTGGATTTCCATTATAATGTGTAGCTATACCTTGCCATATAGATGTTACCCAACTTTGATATGTTGTATTTGTCCAATAATCATTATGTCCTAATCTACCACCACTTTGCCAACCATCATCACATCCTGGAACTCCGTGAAGATCAAGAAGAACATATATTCCTCTTTGAGAACATTCACTAACGAGCTTATCTAACTGTGTAAATGCATTGGGTTTCCAAGAACCATCTCTATTTAAAAATGTTTCCCAATATAATGGAACACGTACTAGATTTAATCCCATATTTTTTATGTTGTCAAGATCACTTTCCTGAATCCAAGCATTTTCATAGGTTGATAATAAACTATCCGCACCATTTGTTCCAAAACGACTTTGTAGCTTGCCAACAGTGTCATACATGTCTGAAACGTATACATTAAAATCACTGATTGACCACCAATTGCCTTTGCTTCCTTGTTCAAGCACTAGTATATACCTTGCTGTTCTACCATTCCCATCTAAAGAAATATCTATCTTTTGTGAAGTTGAAGTTCCACTGCCATAATTATCCCAGGTTACTCCATCCGTTGAACCTTGAACCAAATAGCTAGCAGGGCTATCTCCTGTATATGATCCTGCATCAATTGTTATTTCATCAAAATGTTGAACTGAACCCATATCAACCTTAAACCATTGACCATTTGTCTGCGCAGTTCCTGTTGTCCACCTTGAATTTATATCACTATCTATAGCATAACTTGGAGAATTCCCTGCAGCAGTTGGTCCTGCTGTAGCAACCCAACTACTTCTATCTAATGCTGATTCTCCCTCAGGAGACATCCATCCCTCCAAAAGATTCCAAGAACCAAGGTTAGTACCATGTAAATTTACTATGGATCCATTTCCATAATTATTTTTTAAATCTTGTCCATTTGCCTTAATAAAGTCAGTATTGCTAATCGCCTTTGTCACAACATTTGAAGTAGTAGCTGCTTTAATCGTTTTCGGGATGGAAACACCTACACTAACCACTGCCAAAGAAACTGCAGTCATGAACGATAACACTTTTTGCATTTTCATTATTAACCCCTCCATAATTTTTTTTGCAATTTAATTGTCTTGTTAAAATTCATTCGCATGTATACTATACATTCTAATCATTTTAAATATATCAAATCGTATACATAAAGTAAATACCTTTTACATCATTTTTGAAAATTATTAAATGTATTTCGAAATTCTTTGTAAAATATTACAAATGAGCATTTATAAATTCCAATTTACCTCAAACAATAAAGGTGGTAGTAATGCATGTGAAAATCACAATTCATGCATTACTACCACCTTTATTATATTATTCTAATTGTTACATTTTACCAAGCTAAATAACTTTGCATACTTATAATTATAAACAACTCTAGATACATTAAAAATATCTCCGTTAGATAAATAACATTCATCTTCTATAATTAATGCTGGTTCCCCAACCTTTAAATTTAAAAGGGTACTAGCCTCTTTATCTAATTTTTCACAGCTTATTATTTTATCTGCAAACGCAAAATTTAGCTTCAAATCGTTTTTAATATATGAATATATTGAATCCTCAGCTATCTCATTATTTAAATAGTATATAATATCTTTATTATAGTATGCATATTCAACTGCAAATAAATCACCTTTTACTATACGTAGCCTAACTACCTCATAAATTGGGGTACCATTTTTACATTTGAATTTTTCAGTAAGTTTCTCATCAGCTTCTACTATCTTAAGACTTATAACTTTTGTTTTTACATTTTCTTTACCAAATTCACCCTGTAACCCTTTAGTTTCTATTAGAGTTAAACACCCCTCTCTTTTGCTTCCTCTAACAAAAATACCACTTCCTTGAACCGGATATATAAATCCTAATTCAATTAAAATATTAATGGCATTCCGTACGCAATATCTTGTAACATTATATTCAGCCATGAGTTTATCTTCTGTTGGTAATTTCCCATCCTCATGATATAAACCATTTTCAATATTTTTTTTGAGTATCTCAGCTAAATCTATATACTTCATTTTTTCACCTCACGAAGAAAATTCAAATAAATCGAATTTATTTTAACATATCTAATATGAAAATAAAAGGATTTGTGAGAAAGGTAATACCTATTATCCTCCACAACAACTTACTTATTCATTGTATATATTGCATATCGCATAATATTGTTAGCATATACTTCAGGAAGACCTTTTGAAGTTAAAAAATCGTTGATTATTTTTTCTATAACAAAAACACCTCCAGTATGTTTTTTATATCCATACTAAAGGTGTAATTAAAATACTTTTTTCAGCTTTATCCTTCCCATTCTTCAGGGAATTCTGCATTGTGGTAAACGTCTTGAACGTCATCGTCGTCTTCAAGCTTATCGATAAGCTTTTGAACTTTTTCTGCGTCTTCCATGTTAAGGGCAGTGTATGTATCTGGTATCATTGTTAGTTCTGCCGTTAAGAATTCATAACCAGCAGTTTCAAGTGCTTCTCTAACTGCTCCAAAGTCTTCTACTGCAGTTGTTATTTCAAAAACTTCTTCTTCAGCGTTAAAATCTTCTGCACCTGCATCAAGTGCTGCCATCATAACTTCATCTTCATCTAGTCCATCTTTTCTTTCAATTACTATTTGACCTTTTCTTTGGAACATAAAAGATACACAGCCAGTTGAACCTAAATTCCCATTACTTCTATCAAAAATATATCTAACATTACCAGCAGTTCTATTCTTGTTATCTGTTAAAGTATTAACTATAACTGCTACACCAGCAGCACCATAGCCTTC
>JAJXYA010000131.1 GCA_021780795.1 Bacillota bacterium
AATAAGTTCTCGCCATTTTCTTCTAGAATACCTTCATATAAGCCTCTTCTGCCAAAGGTATCTTTAAGAAGTGATGTTTCAAATTCAGCATTATCTATAACTTGGCAATTACTGCTTTCAATAGCAGCCAATATTTTTTCATATTTTTCTAGGCACATAATCAGGCCAACCGAAACCTTTTCACCATGTAATGCATCAATAGGTTCATTAATTACATTCATTTCCCACAGATGAGAGATATGATGTTCCGCACCGGAGGCTGGCCTTGAATTTCCAATCATCTGCATTGCCAGGCCAGAAAGAAGCAAGGCATACATAAGCTTTTCCATGCATTCTTCATTGCCAAGCTTGATCTCTCCCAGTATATCCTCTACCTCTCTAACCGCTTCCATTTCTAAGTTATATATTGTGTCGCAGAAATATTCATCAGTAAGGATATGCGATATTTTCCAGTCTGCTAGTGCTGTATATTTACCCATCAAATCTGATATTCCTGATGCAGTAAGTCTATACGGTGCTTTACTGAAAATGTCCGTATCTGCTAGTACAAAGATTGGTGCTTTAGAAGGAAAAGTTTTTTTCATTTCCTTCCAAGTCATAGCAGCAACTGTGGAAACGAACCCGTCTACGCTGGCTGCTGTAGGCATAGATATAAAAGGAATTTCCTTCTCAAAAGCAATGTATCTGGTTAAGTCATGAATTGTTCCCGCCCCAACCGCAATCAAAATGTCTGCTTCCTTCTCTACTCTCTCTGATAAATATGCCACATGGAAGTTATCCGCATGTATCCCCTCTCCTGATAATTCAATAACTTTATTCTTCTCAAAATATTCTCTAAGAATTTCTTCTGTGGCTTTTTTAGTATTTGAATCACAAATAAAAACTGGGCATTTATAGGGCTGTAAAAGTTCGCTCAAATATCTACTGGCTTTAGGTTCAATATAGATAGCTTGTACAGAGATATCATGGGTATGTCCACAGCTACAATTGCCTAGAAAGCGTTCTAAATCTACCTGCATATTTTCTCCTCCTAATATAAATTCAATAATTCTTTTATCTCACTGATTTCCAAATAACAGTTTTCAACGCTACCAAAACCGTACTTAGCAAAAACAAACGGAATTCCAGCAAGTACCGTTGCCTCATAATCTCCCTCTGTATCTCCAACATATACTGCGTCCTCTAAATTGTTTCTTTCTATAAGCAGCTTGATACTTTCACCCTTGCACTTACCGGTATTTCCAAAGCATTCAAAGTCTGTAATATACTTTTCTACTTCTGCTTTCTTCATAAATAATTCAATATAACCACACTGACAATTACTCACAATAAACAAACGACACTTTTCTGATAGTTTCCTTAAGGTTTCTTTTACCTCCGGATACAGCAGATTGTCTGTATTTTTCTCCAAGTCATCGTGCCCATATTTACAACACTTCTCCAGCATTAATCTTCTATTTTCTTCACTGGCATCAGAAAACAAATTATTTGCTATTACATCCATAGTCTTTCCAAACTCTTTTTTGAGTATAGAGGATGTTAGTATTGCAGCTGTTCCCCCTACTTCTGAAATTGCCCTATTCCATGCTTTGGCTACAACTTCTGTTGTATCCCATAATGTACCATCAACATCAAATATTATATTCTTTATGATAAACATCTCCTTTAAAATTCTAGCTTATGAGAGCATAAAATTAAATAATGCTCATTTGGTCTTGCTCTGAGGTCAAATTGATAATTTTGCTATTTTTAAAGCACTCTCTATGCTTTTAGCTGATGCTATAAACCCTGCTTTATGACAAAATATAGCGTCATCTATTTTGATTATAGAGTTTATTTCTTCACTTGATTTTCCTCTAATGGATTCTAATATATCCTTTCTTGCTTCAAAAGAGCCAGAGGTTTTCTTTACAGTCTGAACTTTATACTCTGCATTATTTTCATTTGGAGAAATAACAAACAATACCTCATTATTTATATCTATTTTATATAACTGTTGGAGCCAAGGGCAACCCTTTTCCAAAACCATTATTTCTTTAACATCTCTATTTTCAAAGGCCTCATTTACTATAGACCTTGCTTGTATAACAGAAATTTGTCTTCTTATTATTCTTTCTAAAACCTCAGTGGCAAACTCCGCAGCTTCCTCAAATGCATCATCATTGGAATCGGTTGAATCCCAGCTAGGATTATAACTTTGTATAATATCACTTATAGAAGTTTCTTTGATTTCTGATTTTATATCTATGCCATTATCGGTGGCGTCAATGCCCTGCAATAAATTTTCATCAACATAATCAAAAATCCACATTATATCATTTTCATCAAGTTCAAAATTAAGCTTCTGTATTACTCTTGCTCCAAATTCTCTCCAAATTAAACCACAAGCAGCATAGGGAATATCATTTTCCCTTACTTCTTTATTTAATTGGTGATGATCGAATTCTCCAAGGGATATGTCATAAACAAGGTCTAGTTCACTAAGCACCTTTTCATCTCTAGTTCTTCTTACTTTTATATCCCCTAGTAATAACCTAAGTATAGCGGTAGCCATAACATCATCTGCATGAAATTTCCCGCTATGTGTTCCTATGGTTTTAATATTATTTTCATTAATCATAATCTGCCTCTTTCCTCTTTGTCTTATAACTATATTGAATATCATTAATTTAATAAAATCTTTTTCTAAATCCACATAATTATAGTTTTATCTATACTATAGTATAACTCATTTAACCTCATAATACTTAAGGATTCACCTCAAATACTTTCTAAAAAGCACATTAGACAATAGCAATGAACTATGAAGCATAAATTTTTATGGCTTTCTTAATGAATCTTAAGATTTATTCGTATAAATATTTAAGAATTCTACTGTATAATAATACTTATAAATTACATTACAGGAGTGAACCTCCTAAATGGATTTTA
>JAJXYA010000356.1 GCA_021780795.1 Bacillota bacterium
TTGTAATTTCACTATTAATTTTAAGTTAAATGCATGTTAATTAAAAAAATATGTAGTTATGCTTTAACAACATTTCAGATAGAAAGTCGCCTGTCTTCCATAAGGGGGCGTGTTACCTTATCATAAATAATACTTCAGTGAATGTCTGAATACCCTGCTAAAGCCTTTAATCTTGCATTTTCGAAGATGATGAAAAGCTAAGATTATGATGATTTAATATGCAATTAACAGTGTCATAACATCTACTTAATGTAAGCAAAGTATAGTTAGAAATGAAAAAGAAATATATTGTAAGTGAATAATTAATTAGAAAATATTTATACCTAGAGTCTAAAAGGAGGTAAAAATGAATTATTTATATGATTATCATATCCACACCAATTATTCAATAGATGGGAAGAATTCAATCTTTGATGTATGTGAAAGTGCGATCAGAAAAGGACTAAAAGAAATTGCTATAACAGATCATTTTGAACCGACTATAAAGGATCCACGCTGTGAGGAGTATAGACCTAACGAAAGTTGGATAGAGATAATAAAAGCCAATGAAATATTTAAAGGAAAGCTTAAAGTAAAAATGGGAGTTGAACTCGGTCAGCCTCATTTATTTTTAAATGAATCAAAGCAATTAGTTAATTCAGTACCCTATGATTACGTTATAGGTTCAGCTCATAAGCTTCCAACTGGAATGGATGTTGGCCAGATTAATTATAGCAATGTGACACTAGAAGATATATGCCACACTTATATTAATCAGGTAAAGCAACTTGTTGAGCTGGCCGATTTTGACTGTGTGGGGCACATAGACTTAATAAAAAGATATTGTACAAATCATTATAATACAAGGGTTACTTTAATGACACAATATGAACTGTTAAAAGAAGTTTTTAAAATTCTTATTTTAAAAAGTAAAGGAATTGAAATTAATACATCAGGGTTAAGACAGGCTCCTAAAGAAACTATGCCTGGTATTGATGTTTTGAAACTTTATCGTGAGCTTGGAGGGGAAATAGTGACTATAGGTTCAGATGCACACAATGCTAAAGATGTAGCTGAAGGAATAGAAATGGGCATAGAAAGCGCAAAACTGGCAGGATTTAATCACTTAACACTATTTAATAATAGAATTCCCAAATGGATTAATATTAGTGATAACCATAATCTCTACTACATTGGAGATAAAAAAATTATATAAGGTGATAATAAAGCTCATATGAAAGGAGCTTTTTTTAATTTCAAATATTTTTTAAGTATTCTTTCTGACAGGCCAATATTACATAATAGTCTATCTATTTAGGTATCATGAGTTTAATATGATATAATTGAAAAATAGTTTTGCTTAAAAGAATTTTTAGATTGTAGGTGAAAATATGTTAAATCCAGGACAAATACTAGATGCAAAATACGAAATAATAAAGGTTTTAGGCCAAGGTGGTATGGGGACAGTGTACCTCTGCAAGAATAACAGGTTAGAGAATCTTTGGGCAATTAAAGAAGTAAACAGCCAGTGGAAAAACAAAATAGATTTTTTTGCTGAGCCTAATATACTAAAGAACTTAAATCACATAGGGATTGTAAGAATTATTGATATTTTTTATGAAAATGATAATTTGTACATTGTGGAGGATTACATTGAAGGGAAGACCTTAAAAGAATATGTAGAGACTAATGGTCCTCTGACTTCAGAATTGGTAACAGACATATCATTGCAGCTGTGTAGTATACTTAATTACCTTCATAGCTTTAATCCACCTATTATATATAGGGATTTAAAGCCCTCTAATATAATGATAAGGCCTAACAACAAAGTAGTGCTTATTGACTTTGGAATTGCACGTGCCTACAAGGCAGAGCAAGAAGGTGACACAATGATTTTAGGTTCTATGGGATACATAGCACCAGAACAGCTTGTGAATGTTCAATCCAATGCTCAAACAGATATTTTTTCTCTTGGTGCCACTATGTTTTTTATGCTTACAGGAAAATCCATAAGCCTAACCACAGAGATTATGGTTGAGGGAAATTATCCTGAACATGGAGATAAGAGGCTAATAAAAGTTATTCAAAAGGCTTCAGCTATAGAACCTAAAAGTCGCTATAGTGATATAAAGCAGATGGTTCCTGAGCTTAATGCTGTTATAGCTGATGAAGAATACACGAGAACAATGTTTATGAATTCTCCTAAATCTTCTGCTGAGTCAACTAAAACAGTTTTGATTGAGCATAAAAAACCTAGGAAGAGAACTAAATTAATTATAATAACAGTTCTTGTTTGTATAGTAGCTTTAGTTATTTTTTTAGCCTTACTAATGGGTAAGAAAACATCGGATAAAAAGGTTTCGAAGCCACCTGCTACTTCTAAATTAGCTGAGAAAACTGAGCCAAAGGAAGTTGTGGAAAAGTACACTACTGTTAATGGAATTTTAGACATGGAAAAGCCAGTTATATTAAGTTCTGATTCTAGCAACAAAAAAGGTAAGGGAAAATCTAAGAATAAGAATGAAAATTTCCATGTGCAATTTACTTTAGATCCTCCTGCAGCTATTACCAGCTCAAAACTATCTGTTTCTTTAACTAGCATTGAGGTTATTGATAATGATGTTATTGCTATTTTAAGGATTCAGAACACAGAGGATCCTGATTTAAAATTAGATTTAAGTAAAACCTATTTAGTAAATGGTGAGAATCATGCTATAGAAAGCTATAATCCGAATTCAACTAGTATGCTCTCAATTCCTAAAAGCACAGACAAACAGGAATTGAAACTTTACTTTAAAGAATTCGATTTTGAAGGAAGTTCGCTTACTTTGAAAACAGTTTTAAATTCTTCTGTAAATAAAGATATAAATTTATATGTAGGTATTAAATAATCCTCTCAATTTGAGAGGATTATTTTTATTGGTGTGCCCAGCATGGGCG
>JAJXYA010000280.1 GCA_021780795.1 Bacillota bacterium
ATTTAATTCAAGGTGCTAAATCCTACAGGTATAGATTCTGAGAGATGAGGATTTCAATAACTATGAGCCTCTTCCTCGGAAGGGGCTTAAATTTTACAAAAAAGCAAGGTGACACACTTATTGTTGCTATATTTTAAAAACTGATTCAAAGGAGGAATAAAACTATGTCAAAAAGATTATTTACATCAGAGTCTGTAACTGAGGGACATCCAGATAAGATATGCGATCAAATATCAGATGCTATATTGGACGCGATTATCGAGAAAGATCCAAATGCGAGAGTTGCAGCAGAAACAACTGTAACAACAGGCCTTGTGCTGGTTGTTGGAGAGATTACCACTAATTGTTATGTGGATGTACCTAAATTAATAAGATCGGTTATTAAAGACATTGGCTATACAAGAGGAAAATATGGCTTTGACTCCGAAACTTGCTCTGTATTAACATCAATTGATGAGCAATCACCTGATATAGCCCAAGGAGTTAATGAGGCTCTTGAATCTAGAAAAGGTGAAGTAGATAAAATTGATGCTATAGGAGCTGGAGATCAAGGAATGATGTTTGGCTTCGCTACAAATGAAACAGAGGAATATTTACCACTTCCAATAGCAACAGCTCATAAGCTTGCAAGAAAATTATCAGAAGTAAGAAAAAATGGTACATTATCATATTTAAGACCAGATGGTAAAACTCAAGTTACTGTAGAATATGAGGGAAATAAGCCAATAAGAATAGATACGGTAGTTGTATCAACACAACATGGACCAGAAGTATCTCAAGAGCAAATTACAGAAGATATAATAGAAAAAGTTATTAAAGCAGTTATTCCAGCACAACTTTTAGATGAAAAAACTAGATATTTTATTAACCCAACAGGAAGATTTGTAATTGGAGGACCACAAGGAGACTCTGGACTTACTGGAAGAAAGATAATAGTTGATACTTATGGCGGTTCTGGAAGACACGGTGGTGGTGCTTTCTCTGGAAAAGATCCAACTAAAGTTGATAGATCAGCAGCATATGCAGCAAGATGGGTTGCAAAAAATTTAGTGGCTGCGGGTGTGGCAGACAAGCTTGAAATACAACTTGCTTATGCAATTGGTGTTGCAAAGCCTGTATCAATTGAAATTGAAACCTTTGGAACAGGAAAACTTGAAGAAGATAAAATTATAAATATAGTTCAAAAAGTATTTGATTTAAGACCTGCTGCAATAATAAGAGATCTTGATCTAAGAAGACCTATATTTAGACAAACAGCAGCATATGGTCACTTTGGTAGAACAGATGTTAAACTTCCTTGGGAAGAGCTAAATAAAGTAGATGAAATAAAAGCATATATGTAAAAAATAAAAAAAGCAGGAAATCCTGCTTTTTTTTAATTATATCTCCTTCGATATTTTTAGAAAATAAATAGGTTAAGCTATATAAACTTTTTTTAACCTAATTGTTATGATATAATTTTTTTATCAGATACTCGTTAAGGAGAGATTAAAATGCCCCAAATTCAAGGTGTTATAGAAGATATTATATTTAAAAATGATGATAACGGTTATGTAGTAGCTATAGTCGCAACTAAAGATGAAACTCATACAGTTGTAGGATATATACCGAACATTGTAGAAGGGCAATCGCTAAAGATTGATGGAGATTGGGTTAAACACCCCGAATTCGGAAAACAATTTAAAATAAACGGTTATGAAGAGATTTTGCCAACATCTAAGATTGGTATAGAAAAATATTTAGCTTCAGGAATAATACTTGGCATAGGTCCTGTAACTGCAAAGAAAATTGTTGAAAGATTTGGAGAAAAAACGTTAGAAATAATGGATAATAACATTGAAAAACTTGGGGAAATTGAAGGTATTGGCGAGAAGAAGGTAAAACTTATAAATGAATCTTATAAGAAACAGCAAGAAGTTAGAACAATAATGGTATTTTTACAGGAATATGGTGTTAGTCCAAATCAGTGTATAAAAATATATAACAAATACAAAAAAGAAGCTATTAAAATCGTTAAGGAAAATCCTTATAAACTTACAGAAGATATAGCAGGCATAGGTTTTAAAACAGCAGATAAAATAGCAAGAAATTTAGGTATTGAAGCATCATCACCTTTTAGAATTCAAAGTGGAATTACTTTTGTTGTAGGTGAATTTTGTGCGATGGGCAATACCTATATGCCAATGGATAAATTAATAAAAGAAGCTAGTGATATGCTTTGCATAGATAAAACAGAAGTGGAAAAAAATATTTATGAATGCACTTTAGATCAAAAAATAAAAATCGAGTTAATAGACAATGAAAATTGTGTTTTTACCATGCCGTACTATTATTGTGAGTTAGGAGTAACAAAAAAAATAATAACTATGGTAACAAATCTATATAACCCGATTAATATAAATGTAGAGGAAGAAATAAAAGGTTTTGAAGAAGAAAATAATATATGTTTTGCTGAAAGTCAGAAGGAGGCTATAAAAGGAGCACTAGAAAATGGAATAGAAGTTATTACTGGTGGACCTGGAACCGGAAAGACTACAATAATAAACTGTATAACTAATATATTCGAAAATGCTTCACTTAAGGTTTTGATGGCAGCTCCTACAGGAAGAGCCGCTAAAAGGATGTCTGAAGCTACCAAAAGAGAAGCAAAAACTATACATAGATTATTAGAGCTTGGCATAACTGATGGAACTGATATATCATTTTACAGGGATGAAGATTCACCTTTAGAATGCGATGTAATAATAATTGATGAAGCATCTATGGTCGATATAGTGTTGATGAATAATTTATTAAAAGCAATAGGAATGGGAACAAGAATAATTATTGTTGGAGATGTAGACCAACTTCCTTCTGTAGGTCCAGGAAATGTATTAAAGGATATAATAGAAAGTGGAGCTGTTAAAGTAGTAAGAC
>JAJXYA010000466.1 GCA_021780795.1 Bacillota bacterium
CTTGTGGTACTGAAATTATCACTTCAACCCTTTCTTCATTAGGTAAAACCTTCAGTACCTCTTCTATTATCATTTTTCTTGGAACTGGATTAATAGCAGGCTCTCCCTTATGTACAAAAAGTCCGTCCTTAGTAACAGTACCAACACCAAGTCCCCCTTTAAGTATCACTCTATCCCTGTCTTCAAATCTATATTGTGAATTGTCCATTGGGCATTGAGCACTGAGCATTGAGCATTTGGCATCGTTAATTACTCTAACTCTTGCCTTTATTTCAATCCCTCTTGTACTATCTGGATCATCTCCACTATCTTTTAAAATAGTACATTCAACATAATCATCAAATTTTACTATAGAGGCTATAGGCATTGTTATATTAATTCCTTTTGGAGATGCTATTGCTATTTCACTTAATGTTTCTGCTTCATTAAAAAGAATCATAACCGCAGCCTTTGCAGCCCCAGCACTACACGAACCAGTGGTATATCCACATCTTAACCTTTTCCCACCAGTTTCAATATACATCTCAAACATTATATTCACCTTCAAATTTATTAGATTTTAACTCTATTTAAATAATTTTGAAAACAATCCCATTTTCTTATTATCTTCCATAATCTTTTCAACCTTATTTTCAATATTATTATCTTCATTCTTATTTAATGCTTCTTTTATTATATCCCTTTGGTTTGTTGCCAAATCTTTTGTCTTTCTGTCCGCACTTTGAGAAGTTATTACCTCACCAAAATATCTTAATGCTTCATCATAATTACCACAACGTCTGTTTAATTCACCTATTAAATACATTATTGTAAAACTGTCCATACCATATATAGGGGGATGTTCATTTAAATACGCATCTTTAAATCCCACGAGAGCATGTTCTCTGAACATTTGTTCATTTTTTGTATCTCCAAAGTCTCTATATAACCATGAAATCTTCAAGCAATTCATGGCCTTTTTACTGGATTTCGAGCCAATGACTGAATAATTGAGTAATGATAGCTTATATCTTTCTATTGCTATATTAATATCATATATTGCGGGATATTTTCTTCCACGCCATTTTGGAGTAATGTTTTTCTGTATACTTTCTATCTCAAATTTCTTTAACTTATGAAAATCAGACTTCATAGAAGCATAACCACACACATTGCATATCCATACATCATAAAAATATGGATTTATAATATCATATTTTATATAAAAATCACTTTCCCGAGTTTTCATTCTATAACCATTTGTTTTCACTGCATTGGCAAAAAAATTATTCTCGCACACTGGACAAACCACTTTTTTATCATACAAGAGCATCTCTTCTTTTATTTCTGAAATTTCTTCGTGCTCTTTGTCTTTATTATCTTCACTTTTTTTATATATTTCAATATTGCTTATATCTTTAAATCCTAAGTATTCTAAGCCTGAAAAAATATTTTTATCTCCTCCCATACTTGTTATATCTCCTTTCTATTCCTCGAAAACTTAATTAATTTGGTAATGCTTCTTTGGGTGTGTCTACATTATTTATTGTTTCTTGTATCTAATCTAAATTGAGATTACATACTGTTAAAGTGCCTCTACATATACTAAATGTATTATTGTACCAGTCCATTGCAACATTTACATTTTAATATTTCCTTAAATTATCTCGAAACTACCATATACATAAGAGCATTAACTATTGATGCCGCAACAGTACTTCCACCTTTTCTTCCTTTAACTCTTATATAAGGAATATTAAGTTCTTCCATATTTTCTTTACTTTCTGCTGCTCCAACAAACCCTACTGGTACTGCTATTATTAGTTTTGGATTTGCTCTTCCTTCTTTTATTAATTCCTTTAGTCTGAAAAGTGCAGTTGGTGCATTCCCAAAAACAAAAATATCCACATTATCATTGCAAGCTTTTTCTACAGCTGCCATACTTCTAGTTATGCTCTTTTCTTTAGCTTCTTTATGTACAACTTCCTCATTGACATAGCAAATAACATTACTGTTAGTTTTAGCCAAAGCCATTTTGTTAATTCCATTTAAAGCCATATTAGTATCTGTATAAATCTTAGCACCTTTGCTGAAAATATTCTTTGCAGTTTCTATTGCAGTCTTGCTTATTTCCACTAAATCTTTATATTCAAAATCAGCCGTAGTATGAATAGTCCTCTTAACTATTAGTAATTCTTCTTCTGTAAATGAATGAGGTCCCATTTCATCTCCAATAATTTCGAAGCTTCTTTTTTCAATCCCCATAGGGTCTTTTAAATAGTTCATATTATCACCATCTTTTTCTTTATATTTTGCTTTATTTCAAAAATGTGTTGAGTTAATCTAATCTTTGTATAAAACACATTCAAAAAATAAGAAGCAAGCATATTAATATATTTTAAAGCTATTTCACATTAACTAAAGCTTTCAAAAATTCTATATTTCCCAGGAAATTTATATGAGCATATCCTGCCAATGTATTATTCTTAAAATATCCACACTTCCACTTTATAATTTTTCCATTATATTGAGTTTTCTCTACTTCATATACATTTTTTTCATTCAAATTTACTTGAGACTTGTGAAATTCATGAGCATTTATTTTAAAGTTTTCTTCTATTCCAAGTTTTTCATCAAAGCATTCTTTATCAATCTTTACTTCACAATAACCAAACCTTTGAAGCTTGTTTGTCATTACACTTTCTCCATCAAAAAAACCAACCATTTGTGACCCATCTATTGACTTGGTCAAATACATAAGCCCACCACATTCTGCATAACATCTTAATCCATTATCTAAAGCTTCCTTTATGCTATTTCTCATAGAATAATTATCTTCTAATTTTTTCTTAAATACTTCTGGATATCCTCCACCTATATATAAAAAATCTATATTCTCCGGTAAGATTTTATCCTTAATTGGACT
>JAJXYA010000054.1 GCA_021780795.1 Bacillota bacterium
ACCATTATTAGAAGTATCAAATTATAGTAAGGGCAAGGATTTAAAAGGTACAGTGCTAGCAAAGTTAGAATATTTTAATCCAGCTGGAAGCGTTAAAGACAGAATAGGATACGCTATGATAAAGGATGCTGAAGATAAAGGAATAATAAATAAAGATACAGTAATAATAGAGCCAACTAGCGGCAATACAGGAATAGGTCTTGCTTTTGTTGCAGCATCTAAAGGTTATAGATTAATACTTACAATGCCAGAAACAATGAGTGTTGAAAGAAGAAATTTATTAAAAGCTTTAGGAGCTGAATTAATATTAACTCCTGGTGCAGAAGGAATGAAGGGTGCAATAAAGAAAGCAGAAGAACTTTCAAAAGAAACGCCAAATTCTTTTGTACCACAGCAATTTAAAAATCCTAGTAACCCAGAAATTCATAGAAGGACTACTGCAGAGGAAATATGGAGAGATACTGATGGAGAAGTAGACATATTTGTTGGAGGAGTTGGAACAGGTGGTACAATAACTGGAGTTGGAGAAGCTTTAAAAAAGAAAAATCCAAACATTAAAATAGTAGCAGTTGAACCATTTGATTCTCCAGTGCTTTCAGGTGGAAAAGCTGGTCCTCACAAAATACAAGGTTTGGGAGCAGGTTTTGTCCCAGATATATTTAACATAGATGTAGTAGATGAAATATTTAAGGTTAAAAATGAAGAAGCCTTTGCTACTGCTAAGGAGCTTGCAAAGAGTGAAGGACTTTTAGTAGGAATCTCATCAGGAGCAGCTACTTTTGCAGCAACGGAAATAGCAAGAAGACCAGAAAATAAGGGTAAAAAGATTGTTGTATTATTACCAGATACAGGTGAAAGATACTTATCAACTACTTTGTTTTCAGAAGAATAAAAGAAATAGGTGGCAGAAAATAAATTATTCTGTCACCTATTTTTTATTTAGCATTTTTAGCTCTTTCGCTTAAAATAGTTTTTAATTCCCTAACATCCTTTGTTATGTTTCTAGTCATTAAAATATAGCATAGGGCTGAAGGTACTAGGAAGACTTGAAATATGGACATTGCAACTATGTAACTATTTGAAGCCTTTGAATGTAAAGAAATAAAGGCCACTATTCCACTGAAAGCAAAATTTCCAACACTTCTTCCGATACCATTAGCAAAATTAGCTACACTAAAAGCAGTTGACCTATGTTCTGGTAAGTTAGTTTCAGTTATAAGTGCCAACCAGTTTGGAGTATTTGCAGATTGTGTAGCACTTGCAAAAAAGGCTAATATGAATATAATCGTAATATAAGGATTGGTGAAAATTTGGGAAATAATATTTAGTATTACAATTAGTGAATTCCCAGAGGTTGATAGTTTTAAGCCTGTCATAGGAACAAAAAACATAGCTAAATATAAGGGCATAGTAATAAATACAAAAAATGAAGTTATAATTGGCCTTGCCTTGTAAGTTTTTTCTTGAAGCTTATCGCCTAAATGTCCGAAAAATGCAGAGGTTAAACCACCTAACTGAAAAATTCCATACATAAAACCAGAAGCTATAAGAGCGGTATTTGTGTCATATCCTATGTTCATTATTTTGGTTTTATAAAGTAGTGGTAAAAATATAAGTACACCAGTTGACATATTTAAGAAAAATGCTTGGAAAAACAATAATATGTTATTTCTTTTTGATACTATTTCAAAAATATGATTAAATTCTATATTGTAATTGTACTGATAACCTTCCTTAATCAAATCTGTTAATTCAGGGTCGGAGCTACCCACAGAAGGCACTTCTACAAAAATATAAAAGAAAATTAGAAGAAAACCGATAAAGCTAACAAGTAAAAAAGGATGTCTCCAATTTGCAGAACCTCCTAATAAAGAGGCCATAAGAGCACCAATAATTCCGCCAAGGCCCTGAGACATTCCCCATAAACTGAGTACTAAACCTCTTCTACTGTGATGGATGTAGTCTGAAAGTATGCTGTAACCAATAGATGAAATGCATCCAAGACCAATGCCAGTTAGAAATTGAAAAATAAACAGTTCTAAAAAAGAATTGCTTAAGGCTGTAAATAATACAGATAAAGACCAAATAATGGTACCAGCTATAATAAGTTTTTTTCTATCAAATTTGCCAGCAAAGTATCCCCAAAAAATGGCCGATATGCATGTTACAAAAATGTTCATACCAGAAATTATACCAAGTACTGCATCTGGTAGCTTAAGACTATGAGCAATATATGGGAAAAGTGGAGGGAATAAACCGATTACTATATTGTCAAAAGCTGCAAGAGCTATAAATACAGAAATGGTGTATATCATTTTAAATTTGCTTAATTTCATTGTATTATGCAGCTCCTTAACAAAAAATTTACAAATTGTAAATAATCAGAAATATTATAAGTACGTTAACTATTATATCCTATATATATATACATAATCATTAATACTTTCTTAATATTTAATAAATTTATACTGAATTATTCTAACAAAAAAATAATAAATTAGCAACAAGGATATAAAGCAAAATAATTTATATTAAGTGTAAGTTGATAATTTTCAAATAAAAATATATACTATATATTGTAGCATACGGATTGTTATTTTTTTCTGCTAATGAATAAAATATTATTTTTATTTACAAAATAATAAAAGAACTACAAAATAAAATACTAAGAAGAAAGGAAGACTTGCGAAAGGGGCATATCATGGTAAATAATATATTAATAATTTCTTCTGACCATACGGGTCATGGTCATAAGAGTATAACAGAGTCTTTATGTGAAAAATTCCCTGATAGTGTTAATATTCATGTTGTTGATGGGTTTTCTTTAGGCGGGAGGCCATTAATTAAGGTTGGTAAATCTTATGGCTCTATTACTAGAAACATGGAAGGTTTGTGGGAAATA
>JAJXYA010000272.1 GCA_021780795.1 Bacillota bacterium
GAATGAAAAAACTATAAGAAATATTAATGAATATGAAAAAGTATATTGGCAAAAGGAAGTCCAAAATATTTGTGGATGTACTTTTAGTGGTGATGAAAACAAGGATTATTGGTTAAGTATAGATGATAAGGCAGAAGCGTTATATAGTGAATTTCAGAAAACATATTTACAATTAGAAAAAAACAGTGAAGATTTAGAGATAATTTGGTCAAATGGACTTTTAACTTGGCAAAAGGAAGAGGAGAAAATAATCCATCCTGTTTTCACAACTAAGATGGAAATAAAATTCGACTCAAGGAAAAAAGTATTTACTCTAAAGCCATATAATAATCAAACCAATGTAGAACTTGAGTTTTTGAATGAATACTTAGAGGTAAACCTAGATAGCTTACTAAACCTTCGCAATGAAGCAAAAGACATGGCACTAGATGTGAGAAATATTGAAATGGCTTCAGGGATTTTTGAAGAACTAGCTATGCTTTTAAAAGCTCACAAGGAGGGTTTTTATTTTGGAGAGCTAAGTGGCTACGCAGACATAGAATTTCAAACCAATGTGCAATTCTACAACGCTCCTTGCATCATACTCCGCAAGGTTGATACAAGACTTTGGAATATGGAATTAAATGATGTATTGGCACAAATAAGAGCGGGATTTCCTATTCCTAAAACTATAGAAGCCTTGGTGTCAGAGGAAGAAATAGTACAAGATACTCAAACTATTGAGCAGTGGAAGGAAGTTGGCGAAGATATATTATTTCCACTACCAGCCAGTCAGGAGCAAATGGAAATAACTAAGAGACTAGCTGAAAACTTTGGCATCGTTGTACAGGGTCCACCAGGTACTGGTAAAAGTCATTCTATAGCTAATTTAATATGTCATCTTTTGGCCCATGGTAAAAGGGTACTAGTAACGAGCCAAACTGATAGAGCATTGAGGGTTTTGTCTAATAAAATACCTGAAGAAGTTAGGGCATTATGTATTAGTATCTTAGGGAATGATACGAAATCACTGGAAGAGTTGGACGAGTCCGTTAGAAAGATAACGGAAAATTTATCTATGGACACTAAAGAACTACGTAAAGAAATAAAATTATTAAAATATAAACTTAGTACCTGCCTCGAAGTTCAGAAAGGTCTATATAAAGAATTAAAATGTGTTGAAGATAGAGAGAACGAAAAAGTAGAATATGAGGGAAATAAATATACCTTAATGTATATGGCTAGGTGGGTTAAAGATAATGAAGATGTTCATTCATGGTTAGTGGATAAGATTCCATTTAATAAGGAAAATCCTCTAAACACTGAAGAGTTTAAAAAACTAGTTACATTATCAAGTACAATTAAAAAAGAGCAAATTCATGAAATAAATAATATAAATAAATACATATCAGTGCTACCTAAGGAAGAAGAACTTTGTGATAAAATAGCAGAATTATTTAAATTAGAACAGTTCCAACATATTCACGAGAGTAACATTAAAGAGTGGAATAATGTTAATTCTATAGATTATGGAAATAGGAGATTGCTAAAACATGTTGATGAGGCAATAGAAAGACTTGAAGGGTTTGAAAATAGTTGGCTGAATAATGTTATGAAATATTATTATTCTAACAATGAGTCACAAGGCCTGTGGCAGCAATTAGTGTATAAATGTAATGAATATATAAAAAACATAAATAAGATTAAGCAAGAATTAAACAATCATAAATTAGAAATACCAAGTGGTATTGATATAAATAAATTTAAGAATGATTTTGATATTGTAGCAAAAACAATTAGTGCAAAAGGCAGACTGGGAAGTCTATTTAAAATACTCCATGGAAATCTTAAATATATATTTGAAGGCTGCAAGGTGAATTATGAGTTTGTAAATAACAGTGAACAAATAATTGTGATTGATTTATATATAAAGCTGAAGCTATTAGAAAGAGAACTTAAAAATCTTTGGAATAATACAGTGAAAGAGTATGGTGGCAAGCTTATAGATGATTCAGATTTTAATTACATAATAACAATCTCTCGGGATATTGAGAGTATTGAAGCCATTATTAATTGGGACAAAGATTTTAGAAATAACATAATTAATTTTTTACCAGATAAAAACTTTACTAAAGGTCTATATTGGTATGAAAAAGACACATATATTTATCTTAAAAAAGGATTTGAGAGCTTAAAGTTTATAAATAAATATAATAAACTAAGCTTGGAGATGGAAGAAATAAAGAAGACCTTCCATAGTGAAGGGTGCTTAGAAAAATTACACAATGCTATAAATACAAGAAGCATTGATAGTGTGCATGATGTTTATATAGAGATAGGCAGTCTAATGCAAGTGGCTCATAAGGCGTTACAATTAACAGAATTAAGCAAGAAATTAGAAGGATGCTGTCCAATATTACTTAAAGATATCACAAATGCTGAAGATAAAATCATTAAAAATTTAGAAAATTTGAATTGGAAAAATGCATGGCAGTGGAAAAAATGGAATGATTTTTTGTGTAAATTAGAAGAAGTTGATGTAGAAGCTTTAGAAAGAAATGTGAACCTAGAGAAAGTAAAAGAAAAACACATTATAAGAGAGCTTGTGTCTAAAAGAAGTTGGTTTAATCAAATAGAACGTACTACTGAGGCACAAAAAAGAAGTTTGTTTACTTGGATGGAAGCTATAAAAAGGATCGGAAAAGGTACAGGCACTCAGGCAGTAAAGTATAGAAAAATTGCACAAAAGGAGATGGACAATTGTAAGGATGTTATTCCTGTATGGATTATGCCAATAAACAGAGTCATGGAAAATTTAAAGCTTACAGATAATTTATTTGATGTGGTAATTGTGGATGAGAGCAGTCAAAGTGACATATCAGCTATAACAGCTTTAATGCGAGCTAAGAAGGC
>JAJXYA010000128.1 GCA_021780795.1 Bacillota bacterium
ATCCGTCTAAAGAATGCACTCTCTGGCATTGCTTTTGAGGTACCTTGATTCCCTCATACAACTCTTCTACTTTAATCTGTTTATTTTCTGCAGCTTTATTTTCCTTGTTTATACTCTCTATATCCCAAATACTAAGTTGTCCATCAACTTTATCTACAGCATTAATCATAATATCTATTAATACCTCCTTCACAACTGCTATAAATACACAAATCGGCGGGTTACAAATTAGCTGCAGGCAGTTCCCCCTGGATCTGCCTATTTTATTGAATCCTATTCCTTTTCATCTGGCCAGTATATATTAAAGCCTGTATACTCCATGTCTGAAGTTAACACATCATAGCATTGTTTGCATTTGATGATAAGATTAGCTGGCCTTCCACCTGGATCTACCATTAGACTATCTACCAGGTGTGTTATCCTTAATTGGAATTTGCCTGTGCTTATAACAACATCATGTTCATCTTCTTTTATACTCTCAGCCTCCGCAAAAATTGTAACTCCCAATGTATTTAAAAATATTTTAGGCATCCCCAATTTTTCTACATCTAAAAATATCCTTTTAGAATTTAATAAGCCTCCAAGCTTTCTTTTTATATCTTCTTCTGAAATACTTTTATAGATCTTATCTATTCTGTCTACAAATTTTTCTAACAAGGCTTTCTCTTGCTTGGTAAGCTTATTATTATCTGAAGCATACTTATATAAATATATATTCGTATAAGCTTCCTCTATCTCAGCTGTTAGCTCAAATTCTGCAGCTGAATCAAATTCTAATTTGCCGCCTTCTTCTCTTATCCTATTAAACAAACACTTTTTTATCATATCATCCAAAGTGCCAATATCTATTTTAGTCCCTAGTTCTTCTAAGCTTTTAGCTTTTATATTAAATCCATGCATTAATCTTCACTCCCCATCTTAATACTATCCAGGTACTCTTGCTTTCTCTCCTTAAATTTTTCAATATCCTTTAATTTATTTATACCGTTGATTCCCATGCTAATCCTTCAAATTATTATTTTCTAACTCTTTAACCCTTCTATAAAAGCTGGATTTTTTCATGTCCAATTCTCCCATAGCTTGAACAGCTGTAATTTCACCAGCTCTCCACATGTTATATAATCTCTGAAAGTTCTGGTCAACTTCAATTTTTCTTCTACCAAGCTTCTTCCCTTTTGCCTTAGCTATGGCAAATCCCTCTGACTGTCTCTTGCGAATCTTTAGTCTTTCCTGCTCTGCCACATAGCTAAGTAAACTCAAAAATTGATCCTCCATGAGTTTCCCCATATCTCCCATTGCTTTAAACTTCCTACTGTCAAATAGAGCCTCATTTTCTAATATAACAATATCAGCGTTGAGTTCCCTTGTTACATACTTCCATTCTCCTATAATACCATCGTAGTCTCTTCCTAGACGATCCAGAGCATCGATGTATATTACATCACCTTCCCTTATTATATTTTTCATGGCCTGATATTTAGGCCTTTCAAAATTTTTACCACTTTGTTTATCAATGAAAATATATCTTTCTGGAATGTCTAAATCTTGCATCTTTTTAAGTTGCCTATCTATATTCTGGTCTTTACTGCTGACTCTAATATATCCTAATAACACAATCTTGCAGCCACCTTTCTTCTGTTTGGATCTGCAGCTTTATACGAATCGGCGGGTTGGCCTCTTCTTCAGGATCCAGCTGCAGCATCTATTATTACAAGATATTACTATTTACTTATTTTTTAATTCAGATCTGATATAAGTCTCAGCATTCTTAGCTTTATCTTGAATCATCTTGAGAAAATCAATTGCCCTATCATATTGTCCATCCTCCACAGCCTCAGCTACTTTTTCAACCCTTTTTTTAATGTATTCTATTTCCCATTCTTTATTAAACTCCATTAAAAATACCTCCTAATTGCTTATAATACTTTCTTTGCTACCTTTGGTAATATTCTATTTTATGAGTCTCTACCCTTATAGAAAAATCCAATCCAGCTTTCTCCCATTGGTTTTTAAGAGCATTGAATTTTTTTTCAAAGTCTTCTGAATCCATATCTAGTATCTTTTTACCACTTTTATGTTCAAATACACAATACTGAACAACATTCACTTCTATAAGTTTGTCAATTTCAAACATACCCATTGCAATTACACTCCTGTAACCCTATTTATTTTAATTAGTACCACACCTGGTACCCCTCAGTATCTGCTATTTTCTGAATTATAAAGCATATAACTTATTTAATCTTACTTATTATATCAATGTACAAAGTTGCTCCTCTTCATTAAGTAATACTAATCCTCTCGCCTCCAATGCCCTCAAGGTTATTATATTGCAATTCCAACCAGACATGTCGGAACCTTCGCATGACCACAAATCATTTTCCATTTTTATTAATTTACTATTATATTTTTTCATAACTTTAAGTATTTCTATCATTTTTTCACTAAGAGTATTCTTCATTTTTATCAACCTCATTTCTTTACATTAGCCATTATCTTAAGAGCTACTGCTCCTGGTACTTATTTTGTATTATTAACTTAATCTTATCTACACCAGCCACCTATACCATCAGCAAAATAATCAAATGCACTATATAGACTAAGAGCATCATTATTTGGATGCTCATATAAATATTTATGAAACTCCTGCATCATTTCAAATCCACCAATTTTTGATATTACTTCAATTTTTGCTTGTAATATATTTTGCCAATACTCTTCCCTCGTAATTTTGATATAATCTTTTGAAGTAGTTAAACTCTTCATTCTATCCTGGTATTCTTTGTAATCTTGTTCTTCTTGCTCGTCATTCATAAAAATTGGCTTATTAATCTCTGATTCCTTTTTAGCTGTTCTATATTCATTTACAGCTTGCGAAAAGTCCTCTAATAA
>JAJXYA010000140.1 GCA_021780795.1 Bacillota bacterium
AGAAGTTATTCCTATATGCTTAACTTTTCCCGCTACCTTAGCCTCTTCTAGTGCAGCATATGCGCCATTCTCACTTAATACCTTTTCATAATCCTCCATTGTCCTTACATTATGTAGTTGGTATAAATCAATATAATCAGTCTTTAAATTGTTAAGACTTATGTCTATATCTTTTTTCATAGCTTCCTTATCTCTAGCCATTGTTTTAGAAGCAATAATCCATTTTTCTCGTCTTCCCTCAAGAGCTTCTCCAATAAAAGTTTCTGAAATTCCGTATCCTCTTGCTGTATCAATAAAATTAATACCAAGTTCTTCAGCTCTCTCTATGACCTTAATAGCTTCCTCTTTGCTTATTCTTTGTACTGGTATACCCCCAAAGCCAATTGCAGAAACCTCTAACCCTGTTTTTCCAAGAATTCTATATTTCATAGTATCACTCCTCATCTATCATTTTTTTCCATAGTATGTTCTATAATATTATAAACTAAAGCCCATGTAAAATAAACCTCATCTTCAGCTATCTAAGACCTTACATAATAGTTTCTCTGCCGCTATAAATAATTCCTCTAGTTAATTTTAACATTCTTTATAGTTTTTATTTTATTTTAAATTAAATGAATTAAATTTTAGTATATTAGCTACACTACAATAGGAATCAGTTTAATAACATAAAGGAGGTTCATATGACAGTTGCATCTAAAGTAAAACAAACATTGGCTACTCTAAAGGGCTCTGAGGCTACTTTAAGAACATATTCCTTGCAAGAACGCGACATGGAAGCTAAAGCTATTTATACTGAGGCCTTTAAAGAAATAAGTACAATTAAATTTGATTTAGAAAAAAGAGTAAGTGATCTAGAGTTTGAGGAACCCCAATACAAAGGTAACTAAGTGAGGTGAAAGGATGAATAATTGGTTAATAATATTATTCAATTCAATATTTTTATTTTTTTTAACAATAGCTTTAACAAGGTTTATGAAGAAAAAAAACTTATCCAGAGCTACCCCTTTTGATTTTATTTCTTATGTGGTTATTGCTCTTATAGTTACTTTTATTTCAATAGGTATCATTGCCAACATTTATTTTGGGCTAACTGTACTTTCTGTTTGGGTACTTATTCCTATTATTTTAGATTATGCTTCCATGAAAAGTAAATGGATTTACAACATCTTAAGCGGTAAGGAAAGAGTATTAATTAAAAATGGTAAAGTTATGGAGGATAATTTAGCTAAAGAAAGAATGACTGGGCAAGAGTTTCTACAAGAATTACGTTCAGAAAGAGCATTTAATTTAGCTGATGTGGAATTTGCTGTTATGGAAACAAGTGGTGACCTCAATGTTAGTTTAAAAGCTGATAAAAAACCTGTTACCTCCTATGATTTAGGGAAAGAAGTTGCATCTAAGAGCGAATCGCAGACTGTTATTTTAGACGGAAATATTTTAAATGAAGGCCTCAGCAATATTGGATTAAATCAGGGCTGGCTTAAAACTGAGCTGGAAAACAAAGGAGTGTCACTTGAAAATGTTTTTATTGGTCAAGTAGATTCTTCTGGAGACTTATATCTAGATCTTTTTGATGATATGATACAAGTGCCAAAATCACAAATTAAAGAAATGCTATATGCCAGCCTTCAAAAAAGTCAAGCGGACCTTATATCCTTTTCTTTAGAAACAGAAAATGAAGTAGCAAAAGCTATGTACTTAAAAAATGCTGAAAAATTAAAAAATGTTCTAGATAAATTAGAACCCTATTTATTACGTTAGAAGGTGTAATAATGTCTAATAAGAAAAAGAAAAAACTAACATGTACTCAACTACAATATGATGAATTAGTAAAAAGTATAGAACCTAAAAGGCCTATTTTTAAAAATTGTCTTAAAGCCTTTCTTGTAGGAGGTATTATATGCACCATTGGCCAAGGCTTATATTGGTTCTTTATCACTTACTGTAATTTTACTGAAAAAACAGCAGTTAGTCCTACCCTAATAGTTGTAATCTTTGTTTCAAGTTTGCTTACAGGGCTTGGAATTTTCGATCATATTGGCCAATGGGCAGGAGCTGGAACTGCTGTTCCAATTACAGGCTTTGCCAATTCTATAGCTTGTGCTGCAATTGAGCATAGAAGTGAGGGCTTTGTACTTGGGGTAGCTGGAAATATGTTTAGACTTGCTGGAGCAATCATGGTTTATGGGGTTTTTTCTGCTTTTGTGGTTGCTACCATAAAAATCACAATACAATGGCTAGGGGGTATGTAGATGCTTAAGGGACATCAATCCTGGATTTTTAATTCTAAACCTACAATATTAGCTTCTGCAGCAGTTGGTGGTCCTTTTGAAGCTAAGGGTGCTTTAGCTGATGACTTTGATATACTTCATGAGGATCTATGGCTTGGACAGGACAGCTATGAAAAGGCAGAAAAGGTTCTTTTAGAACATGCCTGCGCACGAGCAATAAAAAAATCAAGTATAAAAAAAGAAGATATTAATTTTTTTATAAGTGGTGACTTAATGGATCAGATTATTTCTAGTAGTTTTACTGCGCGAACTTTGGGCATACCTTTCCTCGGAATCTTTGGTGCTTGTTCTAGCTCCATGGAAGGTTTAGCCTTAGCAGCGCAGCTCATAGAAAGCAAGTCCGCTAAATATGTTATAGCATCTGCAAGTAGCCATAATGCAGCTGCTGAAAAACAATTTAGATATCCTACAGAGTACGGTGGACAAAAACCCCCTACTGCTCAATGGACAGTAACGGGTGCTGGAGCTGCAGTGCTTGGCGCAGAAGGAGTTGGTCCTAAAGTCACATCTGCCACTGTTGGAAGAGTAATAGATATGGGGATTTCAGATCCATTTAATATGGGAGCTGCTATGGCCCCAGCGGCTGTAGATAC
>JAJXYA010000025.1 GCA_021780795.1 Bacillota bacterium
CAATAATTGGTGTTTTTCACCCAATAGTAATAAAAACAGAATACTATATTGGCAAAAAAGCATGGCCAGTTTTTTTTGTTGCAGGAGTAGTACTAATCGGATTGTCTCTATTTATAAATAGCAGTATGATTTCTGCAATAGTTGGAATTGTGGGCTTCTCTTCACTTTGGAGCATACATGAAATCATTGAACAAGAAGAGCGGGTTAAAAAAGGCTGGTTTCCAAACAATCCAAATAAAAGTAGGAAAGCTAGGAACTAATCTATAGGGGAAAAGGTATAGCAAAGTTGCTATACCTTTATTATTTTAACATTGATGACATAGACACATATTTAACTTTTATGCTAAAATTACCTAGAGGTGTTTCGTATGAAAAAATTAATAAAAGTTGTGGGAGCCATTATCGAAAATGAAAACAATGAAATCTTATGTGCTCTTCGCTCTCCAAAAATGGCCCTTCCAAACATGTGGGAATTTCCTGGTGGTAAAATAGAAGGTAATGAAACTTTAAAACAGGCTATTGAACGAGAAATAAAAGAAGAACTAGGTTGCGAGGTTGAATTTATTGATAGTTTCAATGATAATACTCATGAATATGATAAGTTTATAGTAAATTAAATTACAGTTAAGTGCCGCTTAGTGGCTGATACTCCTAGAATAAGTGAGCATTCAAAATTGATATGGTTACATAGAGAGAATTTACTTTCTCTAAAATGGGCTCCGGCTGATATACTAGCTATAGACCAGCTTATAGCAGAAAAGGTATAGCAAAATGCTATACCTTTTTATAAATTGTGTATATGGACCTATTGGAATTTCATTTTATGCAAATAAATGGAAGTTGTTGCTTGCTACTTCCACCAAACCCTAACCTATAACTTAAGTAAAGAAATATCTATTTTTTCACCTTTAAGATAATACCCATACATATTAATTGCCGGTAATTGTCTAATTTGAATATGCTGAAGACCTAATTCATTTAACATTTTCATATTAGCATACCCTTTATCTATAATATCTGATTGCTCAGTCGGCATTAAAAAACAGTTCTTCACGTCATTGATAGAATGTAAGTCTATAAATTTTTTATAGGCCAATTGATAAAGATATTGCTTAGTAATATCAGAAATACTAGGTTGACCTCGCAATTCCTTATTTTGTTCTAATTGAATGTTGTAGTATTTTGCATCGAAAATAATAAAGTCGTATTTTCCATTTGCTGAGTGTATTGAAATTAAATCCGGTATTAGAGTATCCTTTGCCACTTTTGTAAACAAACTGCCATCATCTTTATTCCCAATCCACTTTGGTTTTTCTATAAGTGAAATCAATGTATCGCTTTCCTTGTAGTTACTATGTAAAGCAGCAGGCAGACTGAGTGAACCTAATGTGTTTTGCAATTGATTGTTCATAACCTCTGAACACACTCTTTCCCATACCAAATTAAAACTATTTGTGCCAAACATACTAAAACTATCAACTGATGCCAAACTACTATTGTGTGCCACATAAGCATAGATTGTTTTCAACACTAACTGCTTACGGGTATTGAATTGTATATTCAGTTCATTTTGAATCCTATAAAGGATATATTCATTATCACCAAATTCATCCAATGTTTCGTCTGAAACATCAACTGGCATGATATCAAACAAATCTAATAAATCAGCTTTTTTAAGTTCCTTTGTAAACTGGCTTAATATACATTCATGCAATCTCTTAAAATAATCGAAATCATCTGTTACTCTTTTCTTTGTAAGTAGTTCAGTATAATATGGTCGGTTATTACATAATAAAGTAAAAGTTTCATTTATGGTCTTATCCCATATAATTTCACCAGAACCATTTTCCTCTATGATGTCTTGAGTATTAATATAAACACCATTTTCATAGTAGTCATGCAATAAATAAAGCATAACTACTAGCAAATTAAATGAACTACTCTCTCCGTTATCATTATACATACGAATTATTTGCTCTTTTGAATTATACTTTTCAAGAACCTTTAGAATTTGCTTGAGTTCAGACTTTGGAGAGTTGTTACTAGTAATATATTTGGGATAACATTTCAAAATCCGCCCTGAAACAGTAATAACCCCCACAAAAGTGAAAACATATAGATACTGGTTTTCACCAACTTCTACATCAGCAACTTCTATATCCTCATCTATCAAATCAGACATATTCTTCTGGGCATTGGTCGCTTTTACAGCTTTTAAGACACCGTATTCCTTCAGCTTCTTTACAATGTTGACTGCTTTTACAGGCGGGCACTCAAAGATGTCTCTTAAATTTTCCTGAGTATATCTTTTTTGCTCTCGCACAAACTTAGATATCATTATTCTTCGGCCTCCGCAGTATCTCCTATGGATGCAGTTTTCAGAAACTTGTCCCTAATTTCCTTGCAAAATATTTCTACACCCCTCTTGTCAAAATCAGTACAGATAGAGGAATATTTTGTTGTATCCTTACATCCATCAAATAAAGATGGTCTTTTCTGTTTTGCTGCATCATCAAACAAATACATTAGTACCTTGTTTTTAAAGGCAGATATAAAAATCTTAGCATCAATTTCAGTACCATTCCCAGAATCTATTACCTTTTTAGATAAAAAATATGGTCCTAACAATTTATCTTCGTTTATTTTATAAAAAGAAAGAGTATCATTAATTGCCTTACGCAGTTCATTCCATTCAACAGTATGAGTATATTCACCTGTCCCTAATTTAACCTTTTTATTAACAATTCCACTTTCACTATCATTAATTCCAATGTAATTAAAATCCCATCTACGCTTGAAGGCTGTATCCATAGGATATACGCCTTGATCAGCACTATTCATCGTTGCCCATATATATAGGTTATTTGGTAATTTCATGAAAGACTCA
>JAJXYA010000155.1 GCA_021780795.1 Bacillota bacterium
ATTCTTTAGTACCCCAGATGATAACTAGGAGGTTCTTATGGAAACGCAAAAAACACCTTATATTAATAGAAAAAAGCACTATGAAAATCTATTAAAAAAACAAAATCAAGCCATAAGTTTTATTAGTCTTTTAAGATTTTTAATCTTTGTAAGTGGACTAGGCTTTACAATTTTCTTTTATTTACGAAATACTTATTATTTAAGCCTTTCTGTATTAATTGCCACCTCTATCATATTTATATTTTTGGCAATTAAACATAACAAGATAAAATACAATAAGATTCGCTGTTCTGTTTTATGTGAAATTAATGAAAATTCTATAAAGCGTGTAAATAACAATTGGAAGGATTTCTCTGATAGTGGGGAAGATTTCAAGGATGAGAATCATAACTACTCGAAAGATTTAGATATATTTGGTGAGAACTCTCTTTTTCAATGGATAAACACTTGCATAACTTATCATGGCAGGCAAAAACTGAAGGATACTCTTTCCTCACCTATTTATAGTACTGAAGAAATACATAAAAGGCAGGAAGCTATAAAGGAACTGGCAGAAAATATTGGATGGGCACAAAGATTTGCAGCAGAAGCAATACTCAGTGAAAATAAAAATCATAACCCCGAAGAATTATTTCAATGGGTGGAGGATAAAAATGAGTTTTTCCTAAAAACCTGGGTAATAGCCATAATTAGGTTCTTACCAGTAATAACTCTAGGTCTTCTTGTGTCATCCCTTGTCTTTTCTAAGGTATCCTACAAAGTAGGTCTAGTAGGCATTGTTTTGCAGATAATACTACTTTTAATTGGCTTTAAAGAAATAAGTAGGAATTTGGACACTGTGTATGAATATAAAGATACAATTCTTATATATAATAAACTCCTTATGCATATAGAAAAAAAGAAGTTTAGCTCAGAATATCTGATAAAATTAAAAGAAAAACTTGTAAATAATGAAGGAATAACAGCTTCTTTTCAAATTAAAAAGTTAGTAAATCTAGTAAACCTAATATCTGACAGAAAAAATATTTATTATATGCCTATAGATATTCTTACCCTGTGGGACTATCAATGTTTAATTAATCTACAACGCTTTAAAAAAGCTAGTGGTGCTTCTTTAAAAGCTTGGCTAGAGGTAATCGGTGAAATGGAAGCCTTAAATAGTTTAGGGGCTATAGCCTATGAGCACAGTGATTGGGCAATGCCAGAATTTCAGACTGGCTCTCCTATTTTCAAAGCTAAAAACTTAGGTCATCCCTTACTTGGAAGCAGCCGAGTGTATAATGATCTTGACATAGAAAAATCTCAAAATGTTCTTTTGATAACTGGCTCCAATATGTCTGGAAAAAGCACCCTGCTTAGAACTACAGGCATTAACTTGGTTTTGGCCTATGCTGGAGCACCTGTATGTGCAAAAAGTTTTCAATGTTCTATAATGGATATCTATACCTGCATGAGGACAAGTGATAATTTAGAAAAAAACATCTCCTCCTTCTATGCAGAACTTTTAAGAATAAAAACACTTGTAAGCGCTACAGAAAATAAAACTCCAATTTTCTTCTTATTGGATGAAATCTTTAAAGGAACTAACTCAATAGATAGACATACCGGTGCTAAGGTCTTGGTAACCAAACTAAGCACTGAAAATGCCTTAGGTTTTGTATCTACCCATGACTTAGAACTAGGTGACATAGAGAAGACCAATAACAAGGTTAAAAATTATCACCTTAAAGAATATTATAAAGATGATAAATTATACTTTGATTATAAACTACGACCAGGTGTATCTACCACTAGAAATGCCTTATACTTAATGAAAATGGCAGGCCTTAAGATTCCAAATGACCTTGAAATCCCTAAGTAAGACTATGATCTCTATTTAGGTTCAAAAAAATTTTTAGAGTGTACTTAAACAAAAAGTACACTCTAAAAAAATATTAAAAATACCTATCAACTCTTCTATCTTTTCAGCAGCATAAGCTTCTTATCTAAATCAAACAAACCTCTTATAATTAACGTGTGCCTACCTTATAACTACCTGGCTTTGTATTAAAGGTTATGGTTTTCCCATCAGAAGTGGCTATTATAGTGCCCAGCTCATCTGTTCTATACACTGGTATGTTTTTATTTTTTAACTTATCCATGGTTTCCTTATGTGGATGACCATAATCATTTCCTATCTCGCAGCTTATAACTGCATACTTTGGATTTACTTTTGATAAAAATTCATCAGAAGTAGAAGATCGACTTCCATGATGACCTACCTTAAGCAAATCTGCTTTCACATTAAAACCCTTTGAAAGCATTTCTTTTTCTGATATTTCTTCCGCATCTCCTGTAAAAAGGAAAGAATTACTACCAAATTCTAATTTTACTACAACAGAGTAATTATTTAAATCTTCATAACTACTACCATTTGGTGCTAAAATTGTACATTTTGCAGAACCTAAATTGAAGGTTTCTCCTGGTTTTGGTACTGTTGCTTTCATTCCCTTATTTTTCATTGCTGTAACTACATCTTGAAAAGTTTTTGTAGTAGAAGTAACTTTAGGCAAATATATTTTACCTATTTTAAAATCATTAATTACGTAATCAAGTCCTCCGATATGATCTTCATGTGGATGAGTTCCAATAACATAATCTAATTTAGTTATCCCTTCATTAAGTAAATAGTTTTTAACTAGTTTTCCGTCACCATTGTTTCCGGCATCAATAAGCATATACTTTGAGCCTTGCTCTATTAAAACACTATCCGCTTGTCCTACATTTATAAAATGAACTTTTAAATTACCATTCAAAGCTGAATTGTTTTTTTCACTTTCCTTTTGGATTGTATTAGTATTTTTATCCTTAGTAACTACTTTTTCTGTGTTCTTA
>JAJXYA010000330.1 GCA_021780795.1 Bacillota bacterium
CGCTTTCTCCTATAACTCTAGCAACTACAACAGTAGAGCCAGTTGCTAGACCAGCAAATATAGTTTGGAATAAATTTAGCAATATGTTTACCATACCTACCCCAGCTAGTGCATCTTTACCAATTCGAGAAATCAAAATTGTAGATACAATACCTACTGACATTAACAGTAGCTGTTCTGCAATTGTTGGCCAAGCTAGTTTTAAAAGTTCCATATTTATTTTATAACGTGAGTAAGTTCTTTTCAATTTATTCCACCACCGAGTAAAAATATGTCTATAGTTAACGTGTTCAAAAATGATATATTAACATTTTTATTATAACTCATAAAATCGATAATTAAAAGGAAAATTAACGATTAAGATTATAATAAGTTTTAATTGTTAACGTTAACTATAAATATTGACTTTAAAAAAAAACAATAGTATAATAAGCATGTAACAAACAAGCTGAATAACATACAGTAATTTTTAGAATACCTCACTACACTAAAAGAATAGACTGCTACTATTTAAAGGCAGTCTATTCTTTTTTGTATTTTTTGATAAAAATAATTTGAATTTATGCAAAGTGTTTTGTATAATAAAAGTTGTAGGACAACTTTTATTTTAAGGAGCACATATGAAAGATACTAAAACAAGCGATATAGTATTACAGAGTATTCAAGAAAGAATTATTAATGGAGAATGGAAGCCTGGTAAAAAGATAACATCAGAAACAAAGCTTGCACAGGAGCTTAATGTAAGTAGAGTATCCGTAAGAGAGGCCATAGAAAAATTAGTAACCTTAAATATTGTAACAAAAAAACAGGGTGGAGGGACTTATGTAAATGACCTTAGTCCATCAGTTTATTTACATAGTATTTTACCCATGCTTATTTTAGATAGAGATAATTACTTAGAAATACTAGAATTTAGGCTTATTATAGAGCCTGAAACTGCAAGACTTTGTGCACAAAGGTGTGATGAAAAAATAATAGGTGAATTAGAAGAAATATATGAGAATATGAAGAGCTTTAGTCAGGACATTGATAAATTTGCAGAGGAAGACTTAAAGTTTCATATTAAAATTTCAGAAGGAGCAAAAAATTCATTAATAATAAAGATTAATAATTTACTAAAGGATATTTTAGAGTATCACCAAAAAACAATATACAAAAGCTTAGGACCCAAAGGAGGGATACACGATCATAAGCTTATTTTAGAGGCTATAAAAAATAGGGATTCAAATCTTGCATTAATATATTCACGAAAACATGCTGAAAGAACTATAAAAGAATTGAAAGAAATTAAGAGTTAGAGGTGATTAATATGTTAAGAAGCCAAGAATTAAGACATAAAGCTCCTGAAATCGATTCCTTAAGAATAGGTTCAGGGTGGTCTATTGATGATTTGAATAAACCTCAAATCATAATAGAAAGTAGTTATGGTCATAGTCATCCAGGAAGTGCACATCTTAATGTTTTATCAGATGAGAGCTATAAAGTTGTAAATGAAAAGGGAGGAAAAGGAGCTAAATACTTTGTTACAGATATTTGTGATGGTGAGGCACAAGGTCATGATGGAATGAATTTTTCTCTTCCATCAAGAGACATGATGGCAAATATGATAGAAATTCACGTATGTGCAACACCATTTGATGGTGGAATATTTATTACAAGCTGTGATAAATCAGTGCCTGCACATTTAATGGCAATAGCAAGATTAGATATGCCAGCAATACTTGTTCCAGGTGGAATTATGAATCCTGGGCCTAAAATGCTAACGCTTGAACAAATTGGTACATACAGTGCAAAGTATGAAAGAGGAGAAATAACAGAAGAGCAATATAAATATTTTAAGCATAATGCATGTCCTAGTTGTGGAGCTTGCTCCTTTATGGGAACGGCATCTACTATGCAGGTAATGGCTGAAGCTTTAGGAATTGCACTTCCTGGAACAGCATTAATACCAGTAACTTCGCCTAAATTAAAAGAAGCAGCAATAAATGCTTCCATACAAATATTGAAACTAGTGGACAAATCTATAAAACCATCTATGATTATGACTAAGAAGGTTTTTGAAAATGCCATCATGGTTCATGCTGCAATAGCAGGTTCAACCAATTGCTTGTTGCATATTCCAGCTATTGCCAAAGAACTTGGCATTGAAATAGAACCACAATTATTTGATGAGATACACAAAAAAATACCTTATATTGTAAATATAAGACCAAGTGGATTCTATCCAGGTTCATATTTTTGGAATGCTGGTGGAGTTCCTAGGGTAATGGAACAGATTAAGGAGTTTTTACATTTAGATGTATTAACGGTTACAGGTAAAACCTTAGGAGAAAACTTGGAAGATTTAAAAAATGAAGGCTATTATGAATATCATGAAAAATTAATTAAAGATTTAGGTATTAATAAAGAAGAAGTAATAAAATCTAAAGAAAATCCAATTCAAAAGCAAGGAGCTATTGCTATTTTGAAAGGAAATTTAGCACCTGATGGTGCAGTGGTTAAACATTCAGCTATTTCAAGAAAATTGTTAAAGGTAGTTTTAAAAGCTAAGGTTTTTGATAGTGAAGAAGAGGCTTTAAAAAATGTTTTAAACAAAAATATTAAACTACACCACGCAGATTTACTGGATTGTAGTCAGCATCAACGTTTGATTAATCAAATTAAACCAACGCATTTATTGCATTGTGCTTGGTATGCAGTGCACGGAAAATTTTGGGAAGCGATTGAGAATTTACATTGGTTAAAAGCAACGATATCGTTAGTTGAGAATTTTTTAGCTGCGGGTGGTGCGAGAATATTAGGTGTTGGCACTTGCGCTGAATATGATTGGAATGTTGGTTTGTGTGTTGAAGATAAAACGCCAGAATTACCAAC
>JAJXYA010000404.1 GCA_021780795.1 Bacillota bacterium
TATAACTTAGAAGATATTGAATATGCTATTCTTGAAACAAGCGGTCAATTATCTATAATTCCAAAAACAAACCTTTCAAATGCTACTAAAGAAGATTTAAATATACAAACAGCTCAGGATGGACTACCAATAACACTAATATTAGATGGTAAAATCAATCATAAAAATTTAATTATTGCAGGAAAAAATGAAAAGTGGCTTTTAGACATATTAAAAAGTAAAAAGATTAATGACTATAAAAAAGTATTCATTGCTATCATTAATTCAAAAGGTAAACTTTATATCCAGTTGAAGGAGATGAATCCATGAAAAATGTATTAACAGCGGCAATACTATTTATCTTAATTTTATTTATAAGCTTTTTTTCAGTTCGTTTTCTAAAAAATATGTGTTCTTCAATGCATGCTGCTAATTCAAAAATTATAAATTATATAAACAAAGATAATTGGAAGGAAGCAGAAAAGTTATCATACAAATTTTCAGATGACTGGCATTCCTATTCAAATGTGTCAACCATATTTGTTAATCACACTTTAATTGATGATATAAGCATAGAAGAGCATAAAATGGAAGAGTTCGTTAAATGCAAAAATAAAGATGAAGCTTTATCCTCTTCTAGCACTATTCAATTTCTTCTCGACAGAATTAACAAGCTTGAAACCATTAATTTCCAAAATTTATTTTGATATTTATTAGCCAAAGGGGCTGATCAACAACCCCTTTTCAAAACATTAACTTCAAATTTAACTGCTGGCACTTGTCTTTCTAGTTATGATATCAAATACAACAGCTAAAACTAATATTAAGCCTTGTATTACATATTGTATAGAACTTCCAAGTCCCATTAAATCCATACCATTTGTAAGCGATGACATAACTAATGCACCTATTAAAGAGCCTGTAACCTTACCAACACCGCCGTTTGCAGAACAACCACCTATAAATGCACCAGCAATTGCCAAAAGCTCAAAGCCAGTACCACCTGTTGGGGAAGCACTTTGCATTCTTGAAGCAAAAAGTACTCCAGCAAGTGCAGTTAATGTTTCCATAATAACAAATACAATTACTAAAACTTTAACAACACTTATACCAGAAAGTTCAGCTGCTTCCGGATTACCTCCAACTCCATAAATATGACGTCCTAGTGCAGTTTTATTTAATACTGTTGAAAATATAAAAATGACAACAAGAACAATAACTAATGTCCATGAAATTCCACTATTACTTGCTAAAACAAGTACTACCGCTCCAATCATAGCAGAAATAAAAACTAATTTAGCAATAAAAAATGACATTGGCAAAATTTCAAAATTATATTTTTTCTTAGTACCTCTAGCTTTAATTTGGAAATATATAAATAATAATATTCCAATTATTCCGATTAAAATGCTTGATATTGCAAATCCACCCAAAGTTCCAAGTTTAGGAATAAATCCATTACCTATTTCATTAAAGAAAGTATTTGTAATATTAATTGTTCCACTAGACTGAGTTGCAAGTAAAAGTAATCCATGGAAGGATATCATACCTGCTAAAGTTACAACGAAGGCTGGAATACCAACCTTTGCAATTAATACCCCATAAATCAAACCAATAACTGCCCCAAATATTAGTATAATAATTATTGCTGGAATAGCTGCCATTTTATAATTTGTTATTAATAGGGCAACCACAGCTCCTAAAAAACCCGAAAGAAATCCAACGGATAAATCAATCTGTCGTACAATAATTACAAGTGTCATACCAGTAGCTAAAACTGCTATGTACCCTGTTTGGTTTATTAAGTTTGAAATGTTATTAGGCGAAATAAATGTTCCACCTGTTAACATGGTAAATAAAATAAAAATAACTGCTAAAGCTATAAACATACCATATTCACGAATGTTTTTTCTTAGTAATTGACTTAACTCTTTCATGATATACCTCCTCAAAATATTAGACTGTAGCCATTTCCATAATTTTTTCTTCTGTTGCATCTTTAGCGTCTATAACCCCTGTCATAGTACCTTCAGACATAACATATATCCTATCACTCATGCCCAAAACCTCTGGAAGCTCTGAGGAAATCATTATAATGCTCATGCCTCTTTTAACAAGTTCATTCATAATGGTGTATATTTCAAACTTAGCTCCAACATCTATTCCTCTAGTTGGCTCGTCCAAAATCAATAAATTAGGCTCAGCAAAAAGCCATTTTGCTAGTGAAACCTTCTGTTGATTTCCACCAGATAAAGTTCCAACAACTTGCTCTATAGAATGAGCTTTAATTTTAACTTCATTAAAAAATTTTTTTGCTACTGTTACCTCTTCGTTTTCATCTATATATATACTCTTTAAAAGCTTTTTTAAATTTGCTAAAGTTGTGTTAAATTTTATATCTTGAATTAGTACAAGTCCATTACCTTTTCTGTCTTCTGTAACATATGCTATTTTTTCTTTAATAGCTTTTTCAGCTGAATTTAAATTATTTTTAACACCATTTAAATATAATTCACCTTTTATATCATAATGCCTTGTGTTGCCAAAAATACTAAGCGCCATCTCTGTACGTCCCGCACCCATTAGTCCTGCAATTCCTACTATTTCTCCACGTTTTACTTTAAAATCGATATTGTGAAGGATTTCACGTCCCTTACTAGTATCAAAAGCAGTCCAATTTTTTAGTTCAAAACATACATCACCAAACTTAATATCCTTCCTCTTTGGATAAACATCCTCTATATCTCTGCCCACCATATGCTTAATTATTTCACTTTCATTAACCTTACGCATAGTAGCATCAATAGAGGCTATCGTTTTTCCATCTCTAAGCACTGTAATTGTATCTGCTATTGATATAACTTCTCTTAATTTATGAGAAATCATTAT
>JAJXYA010000359.1 GCA_021780795.1 Bacillota bacterium
GTGATTGAAATAAACCATTTCCTATAGACATAGTCACTATAAAAAATACCATACTTATTATAGAGGATTGTTCATTTAAAGTTGACATTAATAATAACCCTAAACTTGTTAACACAAGACCTATAAAAGTTAAAACCTCAGAGCCTATTTTATCTGACAAATGTCCACTAATTGGTGCCACTACAGCCAAAACTAAAGAGTTAACCATAAGTACTAATCCAGTGGATGCAGGCGAAAACTTAAGTACATCCTGAAGATAAAATGGCTGAATAATAATTGAACAAAAGATGGCTACAAAGGATAAAAATCCACAAAAGATACTTAGTGAAAATAATTTGTTTTCAAAAATCTGTAACTGCAATAAAGGATTTTCACGCTTCTTTTCTACCATAATAAATGCAATGAATGAAATAATTGCTATTAGAAAACCTAACAAAATTACAGGCTGAGTAAATCCAATCTTTTGTCCTTGGCCTAGAGATACGAATAGGGGAACTATAGCAAACATAAATAGTACTGCTCCTAGTCCATCCAATTTTCCCTTTGCAGTTTTGTGCCCACTCGGAAGTACCTTAAAACCATAAAATAAGGTTATTATACCTATTGGTACATTTATTAAAAATATATATTCCCAACTGCTGGTACCTACTATAAATCCTCCTAGTGGTGGTCCTACCAAGGTTCCCAAAGCCACAAAGGTTCCTGTAATTCCTAACGCTCTTCCTCTTTCACTTGCTGGAAATACTTCAGTGATAATCCCTTGACTGTTAGCCATAGCACCTGAGGCTCCTATTGCTTGTATTACTCTAGCTAAAACTAAAAGTGGAAGGGAACTTGTAATTCCACAAAATAAAGAACCTAAGGTAAATAAAGCTATTCCAAACTTGAATACCTTTGTTTTACCAAGTATATCCCCCAACCTTCCAAAAACTAATATAGTTGCTGAAATTACAATTAAGTAACTTGTTATTACCAATTGAATGCCTGATGATGTTACACCTAAAGCTTTGGACATGACAGGTAAAGCTACATTTACAATGCTACTATCTAGGGTAGCCATAAAAGTTGTCATTACAACTATAAATAAAATTACCCATCTATTTTTATTACTACTATTATTTTCTGAATTCATTTCTATTCTCCTTTAGTCTTATAGTTTTAATGTTTTCATATTATTTAGAATTTTATTTAAGGAATCTATGGTAATAACCTTCTCCTCTTCACTTAAATCCTTTGTTATTAAATGGACCAATTTATGAATTTCCTCAAGAACTTTCGGTATTACATCCTTAGCCTTTTGGGTTAAATATAATCTATAAGCTCTAGAATCAGCTTCATCTTCTTTCCTATCTATGTATCCAAGTTTTATAAGTTTTGTAATGGTCCTAGCTGACATTGCCTTATCATAGCCTAATTCTTTACTTATTTTATTTTGGCTAATACCTTCATTTTTTGTTAATGTAAGTAAATATGGATAAGAGCCGCTGCTTAATTCATATTCTTTTAATGCCTTATCTAAATAAATCTGAGTATTTCTGAAAATTTTATTATTGAGTTTCAGCAAATACATTATGTCTTCCTGCAAAGTTTAACACCTCTTATACTTATTATTTTAAATCAATTTTCGTTTTTTATGATTGACAAGTCAACCTTATTATAATGGAATTTTGTTGACTTGTCAACTAAACACCTTTTATAGATTCTATTAAATTATATTTTAACTACAAAAATTACTAAAATATATCTGCGTTAAGGAAAGATATATAGAAGTGCACCTCTATGGGACGCACGATATAAACTGGAATTTGTATGTAAATAGTAGCTTAAAAAATACTTATTTTGAGAGACTTTAATTTTACTTACATTTCAGAAGAAAAGCCCTTTACTAAAAAAATAAAAACTCCAATATTGGAGTTTTTATTTTTTTAAAGTACCTACAATAGGTAGTTTTTCTAGGACACTTTTACCATGTGGGGAAGAATTTAGAGCTCCTGATAAATCATTGCCAGCAGCAACTCCTTCATGTTTTCCATTTTGCCAATTGTCGTTGTTTGTTACATCATAAACAACACCATCTATGGCAACGTATGCAGGAGTTCCATTTTCACCATTATATTTTTTTAATTCATCCAAAGTAAAAACCTTTTTCACTGTTGAAACAGTCTTATTCTGAGTATTTGCGTTAGGAGGTGTATTTACAGTGCTCTCCTTTGGTTTTATAGCTTCATTAGTTACGTTAGAAGTTATATTTTCGGTTTTTGGTGGTTTACTAGAACAAGCTGTTAGTGTTACTGCTAAGCATAAGAAAAATACTGTAGATAATTTTTTTATCATAAATTCTCCTTTCAACCTAGTGCGTAATAATTATTACTGTTTAAATTAATACTACAACATAGTAGTGTGCATTTTTTTAAAGTTATATGCAATTTCATATAATTTTTATAATCAACGTATAGTGAATTAATGTACACATACATGTAAAAGTGAACCTACTTTCTACTTTATTTGCAATAGCAATTGTTTTAATAATCTATTTATTAGTAAGGAATTTCTACAATGAATAGATATTATTTATAATTCCTCTTAGATTTCGTATAGCATATTCCTTATGTGTAGCTAATCCCAATTTTTCCAATTTTTCTTCAATGGCTATTGCAACCTCATCCATATTTTTTACTGACTTGCCTAAAATATAATCTGTTTCTGCAGTTGTAAACTTTTCATGCAACACTATTGAAGTATCCGTTAAGTTCTTGTTATAAGGGCATGCTTGTTGACAGTTTAAACACCCCACCAAACATTTATTTTTCGCACATTTTACAAAATCAGGCCATTCTTCAACACTTTCGCTATAGTCCGAAAGACAT
>JAJXYA010000180.1 GCA_021780795.1 Bacillota bacterium
TTGCTACAGCTGTACCAAAGCCTGCGATTGCTTCAAGAAAACCACCAAAACCCCAAGCAACAATTAAAACGAGTATTCTCTTATCAGTTGTGATTCCTATCATCATATTCTTTATTACATCCATACTCTTTGTATGAATAGAAAGGTTATAGGTAAATACTGCTGCGATTATTACAACGATTATTGGCCATATGGCCATTGCCATACCCTCAAGTGTTGCTGTAAGAGCCCCACTAACTGGCATCTTCCAAACTAAAATTGCAAGTATTATTGTACCTACGAGTGTAATTGAACAAGTCTTATATCCTGGCATTTTTAAAGCACCTAAGGAAACCATAAGCCATACAATGGGAATAAGTGCTATGAAAAATAATAAATAAGTATTCATATTTTATTATCTCCTTTCCTTAATAATATGAGTCATAATTCCGAAAACGACTACATAAAACTATTATTTAATCGCCAATACTTTTAAGAGCATTGGCGATGTAATGTACTATTGACAAACTTTTCCTGGATTTAATATATTTTTAGGGTCAAATGCTAATTTTATATTTTTCATAAGTGTTACATATTCAGGTCCGTACTGTTCAAGCATGTATGATTTTTTAGCAAAACCAATTCCATGTTCTCCAGATACTAAGCCATTCAGTTCCCTTGATCTTTTATACATTGCTTCAAATACTTCTGCAAGCTTCTTTTCCCATGCTTCATCTGAAAGTGCATCCTTTAATACATATACGTGTAAGTTACCATCACCAGCATGTCCAAAGCTTCTTATTCTTACGTCAAACTCCTTTTGAAGTTCATTAGTATAATTAATGAATTCTGCAACTTTGTTTCTTGGAACAACAACGTCACACTCATCCATATCAGTTGTTGTAGCTTTAACTGCTTCAAGGAAAGCCCCTCTTGCAGACCAAACAGCTTCTTTTCTTTCATCTGTATCAGTTATAAACACGTCCAGGGCACCTTCTTCAAGGCAAATGTTAGCTGCGCTTTCATAAGCTTTTTCTATGTCTTCTATGTTATTACCATCAAAAGTTAATAAAAGATATGCATCAGAAGAATTATCAGGGAATTTTTTTCCTAGGAACTCTTCAGCAGCAAGAATAACTTCTCTTTGCATAAATTCTATAGCAGTTGGTGCAGACTTAGATTTAACTATCTTAGGAACTGTACCTATTGCCATTTCAAGATTTGGAAAAGGTATTAATAGAGATACAGCTTTCTTTGGTAGTGGTATAAGCTTTAGTATAGCTTTTGTAACTATTCCTAGTGTTCCTTCAGATCCACAAATTAAGTCTTTTATGCTATAACCAGAAGAGTTTTTAACAACTTTTCCTCCAACATTAAGTATTTCTCCATTTGGAAGTACTATTTCAAGACCTCTTATATAATCTCTGGTAACTCCATACTTAACAGCTCTCATTCCACCTGCGTTTGTATTGATGTTACCAGCAATGGTAGCAGATTTTTCACCTGGATCTGGTGGATAGAATAAATCAAACTCCTCAACATATTTACTTATTTCCATTAAAAGCACACCTGGTTCAAGGGTTAATGTTAAGTTCTCTTCATCAAGCTCAATTATTTTATTCATTTTTGACATATTTATCATGATTCCACCGTGAATTGGAACTGAAGCTCCAACTAGTCCTGTTCCTGAACCCCTAGCTACCACAGGAATCATGTTTTCATATGCATATTTCATAATCTTTGATACTTCTTCTGTAGTAAGAACCTCAACTAGTACATCTGGCATTTTACTTATTCCACCCATTTCATCATGGCTGAAATCATCATTTATTTCCTCACCTATAAACACTCTATTTTTATCTAATGTAGACACCAAAAATTCTATATCTTTAGCATCAAGCTTTTTATAATCCATAAAATTGCCTCCTCCATTCTTAATTTAACATAAACAGTATCTTAACCATTATCTTTAAAAGTACTTTAATTATCTACAATGTCGTAATATTAACGTACACAAAATTCTGCTCCTGAGTTTTTAATATTTTCAATCAACTGAGGAACTATTTCATAAATGTCACCCACTATTCCGTAATGAGCTACATTGAATATAGAAGCATTTTCATCTTTATTTATTGCAAAAATACGTTCTGAACTATTCATTCCAGCTGTAAATTGAACCGCACCAGAAATTCCAAGTGTTATTATTAGTTTTGGTTTAACTGTTCTACCAGAAAGACCAATTTGTTTCTTCGCATCGATAAAACCAGCTTCAATTGTTGGTCTTGTCCCAGCTATTTGAGCATTAAGAAGCTCTGCTAATTCTTCAATCATCGCCATGTCTTTTTCTGACTTTAAAGCCCTACCAACTGCAATGATTATCTCTGCATCTGAAATGTTATTTTCAGCTGCTTTTTTTGTAACCTTTAACACTTCAATATTTGAAATGAACTTTGACCTATCTATTTCACATAATGTTATTTTACCTTTTGAATCACACTGTTTTTCAGGTGCATTCATAACCTTATATCTTACTGTTGCCATCTGTGGTCTCGTATTTGGGCATATAATTTGAGCCATAATATTACCACCAAAAGCAGGTCTTATCTGTACAAGATCTGTATTTTCTTTCATTTCAAGTATTGTACAGTCAGCGGTGAGTCCCGTTCTAAATCTTGCGGCTACTCTTGGAGCAAGAGATCTACCTATACATGTAGCTCCAACCAGTAAGGATGATGGCTTCACCTTATTTACAAAGTCTTCAAATGCAGCAGTGTAAGGTTCTATCCTAAAATCCTTCAATTCTTCGTAATCATATACAAAAACTTCATCTACTCCATAATGCAGCAATTCCACTGCTTTATGCTTTATGTTGTGACCAATAAATATACAGTATACTGGAAAATTAACAACTGCAGCAAGCTCTCTAGCTTTTCCGATAAGCTCCATTGTTACAGGATGTATCTCACCTTCTACATGGTCTACATATACTGCTATTCCATTCCATAAACTCTTGTCGACCTTTAAATCCTCTGTTTCAATAAATTCCATTACTCCAACAGGACCTTTTTTAACGCAAATCTTACACATTTTACAACCTGCATTAACTTCAACTTTTCCATTTAGGTACTCTATTGCATTAAAAGGACAAACCTTTATTAATTCTTCAATATTTGATTCATTTACTTTATCTTGGTTACAAATTAACTTACTCATGAGAATTCCACCCTTCTTTATATAAATTTTAACTCTTTAAGTTTTGTAGCCATCTTTACACTAAGCTCTGCTCCACTGCCTGTCCAAGTTTCTCTATCATTATTTACAGATGGTGGAAATATTCTTTCAACTTGTGTTGGTGAACCGCTGAGTCCATATTTCTTTTCATCTCTATCTTCAAAATCATTTAATGTAATAATTTTTATTTCTCTATCTTTTGTGCCTAATTTCTTCCTATAAGAAGGGAGCCTTGGTTGAAATATATTTTTTTCTACAGTTAAAAGGCATGGAAATTGAATTTCAGCTACTTCAACTGTGTTTGCCATATCCATTTCTACAATAACTGATGATGCTTTTATTTCTATTATCTTTAAAACGTTTGCAATGTGAGGAATACTAAGGTACTCAGCCATTTCTGGTCCTACTTGAGCTGTATCACCGTCTGTTGTTTGTTTTCCACATAATATAAGATCAAATTTACCCATTTTTCTTACGCCTTGAGAAAGTGTGTAGGATGTAGCAAGTACATCTGCCCCTGCAAACTTTCTATCAGTAACGAGTGCACCTTCATCTGCTCCCATCATATATGCTTCGCGAATGACTTCCTTCGCTTGTGGTGGTCCCATAGTTATAACCTTAATTACTCCGCCTTGTTGTTCTTTAATTCTAAGTGCAGTTTCTAATGCGTATAGATCATAAGGATTCATTTTTGAATCTACTCCATCTCTTTTTAAAACACCTGTAACTGAATCTACTTCAACTTTTGAAGTTCCTGGAACTTGTTTAATACAGACTAAAATTTCCATATATTCTCCTCCAATCTTTTTATAGAAAAGTCCAAAACCTATTAATGGTAAGATGGTAAGGTGGTCTGACCACTTCGATAATTTATATTAACACACTATTTTAAATATTTCTATAATAGTTAAGTAGTTAACAAGGATTTTTTACTTTTGTTCAAAAAGTTAAAGGTGAGGATAATAATAAATATCACCCTCACCTTTGGAATTGCTTATGATTCTATGTCTTAAGTTATTTTAATTTCATTTTATACTTGTTTGCAAAATCTAAATGTTCTCGCATTGCTTGCCTTGCGGCTGATGAATTATGTCTTTCTATAGATAAATATATATCAAAGTGTTGAGAAGCAAGTATTTCCTTATTTCCTTCATGAACTAATATTAATTTTCTTGCATCTTTAATAAAATGATCTACAAGCGTTGATACTGTTCTAAGAATGTTAAATATTAAAACATTACCTGAGAATTCTGCAATCTTGTAATGAAATTTTTTGTCAATTTCAGCAGTAATTTCTTCATCCTCATAATTGTTTAAACTTAGAGCAATCTCCTTTAACTCTATTAGTTGATCATCAGTTATTCTTTTAGCAGCAAGCCCTGAAGCCTCCACCTCTATGATTTTTCTAAGCTCCCATATCTCATCTGGATTACTTCCCTCTAACATAAACATAATTGATAAAGGTTCAAACAGATTATCTTTAAAATCTGATTTTATATAATTACCTTCTCCTTGTTTGCACTCTATAAGTCCAATGACTTCTAAAGCCCTAAGCGCTTCGCGAATAGACGTTCTACTTACATTTAATTGTTCAACCAAATCCCTCTCTGAAGGAAGTTTATCTCCTTTTTTAAGAGTACCTTCATTTATCATTTCTTTTATTTGATCTATTACTTGTTCATAAACTTTTGTATTTTTTATTGGACTAAACATCTTGCTCCTCCTGGACATATCTTATAATTATTAATTATAGAGCTCTCAATTTTCTCCATAATATATTTATTTCTTCTAATATTCAAAACCTATGCCTATATACACTATAACATATTACTTACAATTTCATAATACATTTACCTGGATTATTCATGGAATATGAAAAAGTTATGCTTTTCATGGCTAAAATATTAAATTCAATAAAGTTTGTTTTATTTCATAACTATTTCTGATACTCAATATTTTTCCTAATAATTCTTCTGATTCTAAGAATTCATTAATATATGTAACTATTTGCCTTGCTTTAGCTAAATCTTTAGGTGAAATACACACCATAAAAATAATATTTACTTTTTCTTCACCCCAAATTATTGGCTCCTTCAGTGTCAATAATGAGAATCTAGTATTTCTTACAAATTTGGGTTCACCGTGTGGAATTGAAACTCCGCTACCTACTTCTGTTGATGCTAATTTTTCCCTTTCTAACACGCTAGACAAGTAGGGTTCCTCAACTATATCTCTTTTTATTAGTTCTTTGCAAAGAAAGGTTATTGCATCTTCTTTATTAAAAATCTGTTTATTTAAAAAAAATAAATCTTCATCAAATATTTCTCCTAGATAATTTTGTTCATTACTAGGCTTCCCAAAACTATCTATAAATTTTTCTAACCTTTTAATATCATTTTGTGTAAGAATGGGACTAATATTCAACACTGGCTTATTAGCTTTTATTGGAACTGTGGATATTATAATATCGATATCCACTAAAGGTTTCTCTTCAAGAGCTATGAAGGAAATGATATCCATAATTTCTAGTTGCCTAAAACCCTTTCTTAATCTTGCTGCCAAAAGTTGAGAGGTACCTATACCACTAGCACAGACTACTAACACTCTAATTAAATTTCTATTACGTTCCACTGAAGCGCCAATATGAAGAGCAATATATCCAATCTCTTCTTCTTGAATTTTTATTCCTAAATATTTTTCAAACACCACGCTAGTCATCCATGCGACACCAAACATTTCGGGATAACTTTCTTTTATTTCATTTATTATTGGATTTCGCAGCGTTAATCCGTACTTCAGTCTATTAATTGTAGGCCTTAAATGAAGAATTAATCCATTTAACAATTGGATATCTTCACTGAGTTTTATATTTAATACTCTCTCAGCTATACTTATAATTTCTCTAGACATAATAACTGCTTGTTGATTATCGGCCTGAAACTCTAAATTTAAATCCATTTCACTTGATGTTTTTTCTTGCATTTTAGTTCCCAAGATATGCAAAAGAATATACCCAACTTCTGATTCTGGTAGCTCTACTTGAAAGGCTTCCCCAATTTTTATGGCTATCTCCTTTGCAATAGGATATTCATTTTTTAATTGTAGATTAGAAATTGTTTCCTGAGATAGCTGTATATTTTTTTCACCCCTTAATCTTTTAATAGATATAGCAATATGCATTACTAAACTTAAATAAGCTTCATCTGAGAACCTTATTCCTAGTTCTTTTTCTGCTTCTAAAACAATTTTTTCTATAAGGCTATAATCAAGATTTATTAGTTCTTTTAATTTTGTAATAGTTTTATAATCAATTTTTCCACCATAATCAACATATAACAATTCCTTTAATTCATCTTCAGCCTTGTCATATACTATTAAGCTTGAAATAGCATTTCTCCAATCTTCTTCAGCACCAACAACCTCAATGCCATAGTTTGGTTTTTTTAACAAAGCCAAATTATAATTGCTTAACCATTTTTCAACTTCATTTAAATCCTTATAAATAGTTACTCGACTTACATATAATTCATCTCCTAGTTCTTGCATAGTTAAGCTTTTGTAACTCATAAATAGTCTCTTTAAAATATAATTTTTTCTTGCTTCCGGAGAAAAATCTTGAAACTTATTTAATGAACTTTGAATTTCATTCATCAGCTTTAATACTTTGTCCTCTTGGCCTTCAATTTTTATTCCCACTCCAGGTTTTTTTATCATAACTAAACCTGCTTGCTGAATAAATTTATTTACCTCTATAAGGTCATTTCTAATGGTTTTATTAGAAACATTTAATCTTTCAGCAATACTATTTATAGTCATACTCTCTTTGTTATTAACTAATAAATCAACTATATTGAAAATCCTACTCATATCTATCTTCCCCCCTTTGTTACTAAATTTACTTAAAGGCAACAATTTTAAAACGCACAAAAGCATGGAGTTTTTCTCCATACTCTTTAATTTGCATTATTATTTTACTTACCACTATTTTCAAGTACAATATTTACTCTACTAATTTTAATGCTTCTGTTACTACAGCAGTGGCATTTTTTATTGCTTTCTGAGCTTCAATTTTAAATGTTGGTTTCCCTTTAAATCTACTTTCTTCTTTAACTGATACATCCACTGCAAATATTACCAAATCTGCTGCAGCAACTTCTGCTTTAGAAATTTTATTTTCTATACCTATAGCTCCCTGAGTTTCCACTTTAATTTTATGCCCTAATTTTTTAGCTGCTTTTTCTAAGGCTTCTGCAGCCATATAGGTATGTGCTATTCCAGTTGGACATGCTGTTACTGCTACTATATTCATACAAATCTCTCCCTTTATCTATATTTATTATTATTTTATTAAATAATCTCATCCTATATAACTAAATTAGCTATATAGGATGAGTATCAGCTTACTTCTTATTCTTCTTCCATTAGTTCCTCAGGAACATTTTTCTTTAGAGCATTAACCATTATGGCTGTTATCGCAATTCCTACAAGTACAGCAACAATAAACATTATTCTACTATCAACTACAGGAAGTACTATTGGTCCGCCATGTGGAGCATGATCGCCAACTTTACCTATTGCTGCAATTGCTGCACCTACAGCTGAACCAACCATTATTGAAGGAATAACTCTAATTGGGTCACCAGCCGCAAAAGGAATTGCTCCTTCTGTTATACCAATAAGCCCCATTGCTAAAGCTGCAGTACCAGCATCTTTTTCTGAATGAGTATATTTCTTAGGAGCAAGCAATGTAGCAACTCCCATACCAAGTGGAGGAATACAAATTGCAACGGCAACTGGACCCATAACTGTGTAAATACCACTACCAATTAATCCAGAAGCAAACAAGAATGCAACCTTATTAACTGGACCACCCATATCGAAGGCAATCATTGCCCCCATTACTAAAGCAAGTACAACAGCACTACCTGAGTTCATAGTTGTTAATCCATTTGTCATTGAAGCCATTAAATTAGCTATAGGAGTACCAATTACAAAAATCATTATTAAGCCAACTACTAGTCCAGATATTATTGGGATTATAAATATAGGCATAAGTGGTTTGATTGCTTTTGGAACTTTCCAACTCTTAACCCATCTTGCTATATATCCAGCTATAAATCCAGCAACAATTCCGCCAAGAAATCCTGCTTTCAAGTTAGTTGCAAGAACACCACCAACAAGTCCTGGAGCAAGACCTGGTCTATCAGCTATAGAATATGCAATAAAGCCTGCAAGTACTGGAACCATCATTGAGAAGGATGCTGCACCTATATCTAGTATTGCTTTTAAAAATGGTTGTGTAACAACTGCACCCTTACCTGGTGTAATACCGCTTAGTGCAATAGCAAAAGCTATAAATATACCGCCGATAACAACTATTGGAATCATGTGTGATACGCCTGTCATTAAATGTTCTCTAATTCTTTTTAATTCTTCTTTCATTAATAATTTCCCCCTTTAATTAATTTGATTCACCTATATCTTTTAGTACTTCAAAAATCTCATCCTCTGACTTTGATGCTTTTAGTAATTTTACGAAGTCTTCATCCATTAATTTTCTTGATAATTTAGATAATAGCTTTAAGTGCAAATTATTTACATTTTCTTCTGGAACTCCAAATAAAAATATAACTTCTACAGGATTTCCATCAATTGAGTTCCAATCAACTTTTTCTTTCAATTTTCCAAATAACACCATAGCCTCCTTTACATTTTTACTTTTAGCATGTGGAATGGCAATTCCTTCCCCAATTCCTGTAGAATAGTCTTTTTCCCTTACAAGTACATCTTCTATAAATCCATTTAAGGATGATATTTTACCTGCTTCCAAAGCAATTGTTGTCATAATCCTAATTACATCAATTTTAGATTTTGCTTCAATATCCAATATGATTAATTCTTTATCGATTAGCATTCACATTCCCCCAATAACATTTTTTTCGAAATAGTACCTATAAATAACAATTTTTTATCCACATTTCACCTGAGCAAGTAATGTTTTAACACATCATAAGTGGTAATTATTTTATTTGTTTTGTAATTGTTGTTTTGTTTATATTTATATATACGCTTTGAATACTCTTCTTATAACGTTTTCATAGGTAACTGTTTATGCCTAAACAATGTGGTAAAAAGTTAATGAATCATTTTTGTTTTGTTTTGCCTTTAAAATACTATTCCTTAAGCTTTATTTTTATGCTTATTTATAACTCCTCACTTTTTTACAATAAAAAAAGTCCCTATAATTCTATAGAAACCTTTTTGTTACCAAACTTATGAATTTTTTACTACTTCCTTCTTATATATTATTTTTTAACTTCATTAATATAAACCGATGAAGCTGTTCCTTGCATAGGACTAGATTCCATTATCGCACCCTCTATATAAATTTCAACATGATTACCAGGAAGAAATTCACGACTTACATTGTGATAAGGAATGGAAGTTCCCTCACTAATGTTTTCAAAAAAATTAGTTTTATCATTTATACTTACCCAAATTTTTCCTTTTGTGTTATCTGAAATAGAGTTAACTAAAATTTTTGTACCTGATTCCTTTACCTCTAATACCTCCCCAACAACTGTTGGAGCCATTAATTTAGCACTTGATACTGGTGGTTTTGGATTTATCCCACTTGTTTCTTTACCTTTGCACCCAACAAGTAGCATCGTTGCCATTATACTGAGCACTGTAAAAATAATAATCTTCTTCATAATATCTCTCCTTTTACTTTGTGTTTTTTGTGTTTTAATCTCTTATATTTCCTTATACGATACTATTTTTTAAAAAGTTATATCTATTTGCACAAAAAACCATAAAGATTTATTCAAGAGACCTCTTCACCCCATAAAACTCATATCCAGGTGAAACACTTTTTATTTCTTTCAACTTAACTTCTTTGAAAATCCTATTATATTACAGTTCTCTTACTCTTAAAAATTCGCATTATTTATTAATTGTTAATTATTTCGTGTTCTGAGTTAATTTTTTTACGTTTATTGAAAGAAAAATTTTAAGAGCCTAAACTTTGCGTTTAGGCTCTTTTATTATTATTAATATTGTTTTTTAAAGGTAATTTATATATTACTTAAGGCTTTCTATAGCACTTTGTGCCCATTTAGAATCCTTAAATATAGCTCTGCCAACTCCAATAAGATCTGTTTTATCTTCAGCTAATAATCTTTCAGCAGCATGTGCTTCAGTAATTCCACCAGTTAAAATTACTGGTATAGATACAGCCTTTTTAATAGCATCTGTTAAAGGCCAAAAATATCCTTGCTCTGTTGAATTTGGCATTACATATCCAAGGAACCCACCAGATATATCAAGAATGTGAACCCCTGCCTTTTCAAATTCCTTAGCTGCAATTACACTATCTTCTATAACTGTTCCACCTTCTATATAATCTGCTGCACCTAATCTTAAAAGTATTGGGAAGTCCTCTCCAACAGCTTCTTTTACTGCTTTAATTACTTCTAGGTGAATACGGATACGACTGTTCACATCTCCACCATATTCATCAGTTCTTTTATTTGAAAGAGGTGAGAAAAATTGGTTTAATAAATATCCATGAGCTGAATGTATTTCCACTCCATCAAAGCCAGCTTCTTTAACAAGTCGTGCTGCCTTAGCAAAAGCTTTAATAATTTCTTTTATCTGCTCTTTAGAAAGTTCATGTGGTACTTCTTTTTCTTTAAAACGAGGATTAGGTACTGCCGATGGCCCTACAGGATTAATTCCTGTAACCGCTCTATCAGCTGCTCCTCCAGCATGATTAATTTGCATAACAGCCTTTGATCCATTATCCTTAATTACTCTTGCTAATTTTTTTAATCCTTCAATATCACTATCCTCTGACACTGAAAGTTGCCCATTGCTTGCTTTTCCTTGTACATTTATAAAACTATGCTCGATGATAATTAAAGATATATAGCCACCTTCTGACTTTTCTTTATAATAATTTAAAATATCTTCACTTACCTTACCATCACCTTGTGATTTAGCTGTAGCCATTGGTGGCATAACTAACCGATTATTTAACTCTAAATTTCCTACTTTTAATGATTTAAGTAAATTGCTCATTTGAACCCTCCATAATCTTTTCATTATAATGAAATATAACTATATTATACCTCAAATCATTCAAAGTTTTAGTTATATATTATTTTTTCTTCTTACCTAATTTTCTATAAATTTTTATTTGTCTAATCTCCACCATACCAATTCCTCAACTTCACCTTCATCGGATTTTTCAACAGTTTCATTGTATTTAATAAACCCATTTTTCTCTAATACTCTATGAGATGCAATATTAGTTTTGTCGGTGTCTGCTACAATTGATAAGGCTTTTGGATTTGTAAATATCCATTTTATTAATCTTTCTACTGCTTCAGTCATATATCCTTTGT
>JAJXYA010000433.1 GCA_021780795.1 Bacillota bacterium
ATTTAATACTGCAGCTATTAATAAAGGAAGCACTATAATTATTTCTATAAAATATTCAAATAATATTACCAAAACTAATTTTGCTCCCACAATTTGATACGGTTTTAAAGGCATCGGAAGTAAATAATTTAAATCGTCACTAAAATAAAATATGCTAAGTACATAAAATATTCCAAAAACTATCATTGCAACGGCTGCCGATGAAAATATAGATGAAAATAAAAGTGGCAGTAGATTAAGTTTTTGCAAAATGCCATAAGATGCTGTCATTGAGGATGTTAATAAAAGAAAAATGGGAGCTATACATATAGCAAGTAATATAGCTATTCCAAAGCTCTGTTTATACCAGTTGCAAAAGGATTACCTGTACTTTTAAAAAGAATTTTCGTTAATCTAAAAAATTTATTCATGTTCAGTCATCTCCAAAAACATTTTTTCTAGTGACTCATCAGATTTAAAATGTTCTCTCATCGCATCTAAAGTTCCGCAAAAAATTATTTTTCCTTTATTTATAATCGCTACACGGTCACAAAGCTTTTCAGCAACTTCTAATACATGTGTAGAAAAAAATACTGTTTTGCCAGCATCAGCATGTTCACGCATCATTTGTTTTAATGTATAAGAAGACTTAGGGTCTAGTCCGGTCATTGGCTCATCCATAATCCATACAGAAGGGCTATGTACAAGTACTCCGATAATAACTATTTTTTGTCTCATACCATGAGAATAACTTTGGATTTTGTCACTTAGAGCATCTGTCATTTCAAATCTCTCACATAAACTTTTTATTCTTTCTTTTCGTAAGTCTCCGTCTACATCGTACATGTCCGCCATAAAATTTAAGTATTCTATGCCCTTTAATCTTAAAAACATATCTGGATTATCAGGAACATATCCAAATTGCTTTTTAGCCCCTATAGGATTTTCGTTTATGTCTATATTGTCCAGTCCTATATAACCTTTGTCTTGTCTAAGTATGCCAGTAAGCATTTTAATCGTAGTAGTTTTACCGGCACCATTGTGACCGATAAAACCAAATATTTCTCCATCATTAATTTTTAAATTTAAGCCATCAACAGCGTTTGTTTTGCCATTGTAGCTTTTGCTAACACCATTAAACTCTATCATTGTAAAATCTCCTTTTAAACTGTTTGAATTTTCATCATGTTTGTAGAACCTGCTTTACCAATTGGAATACCTGCTGCTATTACTACTAAGTCACCTTTTTTAATATATCCATGCTTTAAACTATCATTTACACTATTGTGAATGAGTTTATCAGTTGTTAACTCTTTCATAGAAGTTAAAGTAGTAATGCCAAAATTCAAAGCTAGAGACCTAGCAATCCTATCGTTTGCAGTTACAGCTATAATATCACATTTTGGTCTGTATTTAGAAATCATTTTTGCTGTAAGACCACTTTCAGATACTGCAATTATGGCATTAGCATTTAATTCTTCAGCAGATGAGCAGGTTGTAAGGCAAATTGCATTAGAAATATTTGTTAGGCTTTCTTCCTTTCTTTTACTTAAGGCAGCAGAATAATCTATATTTGCTTCAGCCTCCTTTGCTATACTTGACATTGTTTCAGCAGCTTCTATAGGATAGTCACCATTAGCACTTTCACCGCTGAGCATTATGGCATCTGTACCATCAAATATAGCATTAGCTACATCGGAAGCCTCAGCTCTTGTTGGCCTTGGATTTTTTATCATGGAATCAAGCATTTGCGTTGCGGTTATTACAACTTTATCGTTTTTATTACATTTATCTATTATAGATTTTTGAACAATAGGTACTTTTTCAATTGGAATTTCTACACCCATGTCACCTCTAGCTACCATTATGCCGTCAGAAAAATTAAGTATTGTATCAATATTGTCTACACCTTCTTGAGTCTCAATTTTAGAAATAATTTGGATATGCTCACCGTTATTTTCTTCAAGTACTTTTCTAACCTTCATTACATCTTTAGCCTTTCTAATAAAAGATGCAGCTATTATATCCACATCTTGCTCACAACCAAATTTTAAATCTTCAATATCTTTTTCTGTAACGGCAGGAAGACCTATAGATACGTTTGGAACATTAATTCCTTTATGATTAGCAATGTAGCCGCTATTTTTTGCTGTGCACTTGATAGAAGCTCCTTCAACTGCATCTATTGAAAACTGCAAAAGTCCATCATCTACTAAGAGGGTATCTCCTTTTTTTACATCCTTATATAATTGTTTGTATGAGATGGAGCATTTGTCTTTAGTTCCTAATAGTTCTTCATCACATACAAAAGTAAAATTATTACCTTTTTCTATTAACACTTTGTCTCCTTCAAAGTTACCAGTTCTTATTTTTGGACCTTTGATATCAAGCATAATAGCTACGGGTTTGTTTAATTTCGCTCTCAATTTTTTAATTAAATCAATTTTTTCTTTATGGCTTTCGTGTGTACCATGAGAAAAGTTTAGTCTTGCTACATTCATACCGATTTGGATAAGTTTTGTTAATATTTCTTCAGAGTCGCTTGAAGGTCCTATGGTAAAAACCATCTTTGTTTTTTGCATATATAACACATCCTTTTCATTTGAATATATCTTAAAGATTATAATTCAATATAAAACAAAAAAATCCTCTTTCCATAAAAGATTCTTATTTATTATTTGCTTCTAACAGCTATTGATACTTTAAATTTATAAATGATATACTTAGCTATAGATAATAAATAATTATATATTTTGAAGGTGAGGTATAAAGATGTTTGTACATGAGACAAAAATACGTGTTAGATACGTTGAAACCGATAAGATGGGAATAGTGCATCATTCAAATTATTACATATGGTTTGAAGCTGCTAGAGATGAGT
>JAJXYA010000095.1 GCA_021780795.1 Bacillota bacterium
TTGCTAGTATATCTGTTCCACCAGTAGATGCATTTCGATTAAATACTATGCCCATGCCAATTCCACTGATTAAAGTTCCAAAAATTGTTGCAAGCATCAAATTTGTTGTAATAGCCTGAGTAAATTTAAACTTATCTATTACAAGTACGGCTAGGGAAAGTCCAAAACTAGAATATACCGTTTTAACACCAAATTTTCCTCCAATAACAGAAAAAGCGACTATAAATAATAAAGTATTTAATATAGTCATTAAAAGACCTACGGAGAGGTACTTAAAATAGCTATTGATAATAATAGCTAATCCCATTACCCCTCCGCCAGCAATTTTATTTGGCTCTAAAAACAATGTAATTCCAATTGCGACTATTATAAACCCTAAAGTAATAATCAAATATTCTTTTAGTATTTTCATAGCACACCTCATTATTTTATAGCATGGAAATTCCTTTTCTAACTTTACATGCTATTTCTTCTGCAGTTAAATTATATTTTTTAAGAAGCTCCATTGGTTTTCCGCTTTCACCAAAGGTATCCATTAAGCCTACCTTTAAAACTGGAACAGGATACTCTTCGCTAGTAACCTCTGAAACCGCTGAGCCAAGGCCTCCAATAACGCTATGTTCTTCAGCTGTAATAATAACCTTAGTTTCTTTAGCAGCTTTTATTATTATGTCCTTATCAATAGGCTTTATAGTATGAATATTTATAACTCTAACATCAATGCCTTCTGCTTTTAAAATGTCACTAGCTAAAATCGCCTCATCTACCATTATTCCTGTAGCAATTATAGTTGCTTTAGTTCCTTCTTTTAAAGTTACACCCTTACCTATTTCAAATTTATAATCTGAATTAGAATTTACAATATTAACAGGTAGTCTTCCAAGTCTCACGTAACATGGTCCGTTATACTGTGCTACAGCTTTTATAGTTGCTTCAGTTTCAACTGCATCACTTGGGCTAATAACCGTCATATTTGGAATACTTCTCATTAAAGCTAAATCTTCTACCGATTGATGGGAAGCACCATCTTCACCAACAGTTATACCTGCATGCGTTGCACATACCTTAACATTTAATTTAGGATAGCAAATAGAGTTTCTAATCTGCTCAAAAGCTCTGCCTGCTGCAAAAATAGCAAAGGTACTTGCAAAAACGGTTTTCCCTGCTGCTGCAAGACCAGCTGCAACAGACATCATATTTCCTTCTGCTATTCCCATATTTATAAATCTATCTGCACAAACATTTTTAAAATCAGCAGTTTTAGTGGATTTTGATAAATCTGCATCTAAAACTACAATTTGTTCGTTTTCTAGTCCTATCTTTGCCAAAGTTTTACCATATGCTTCTCTTGTTGCAATCTTATTTCCCATTTTCTCTCCCCCTTATATACTAAGTTCTTCAATAGCTTTTTCGCATTGTTCTTTATTTGGTGCAGTTCCATGCCAGCCTGCTTCATTTTCCATAAAGCTTACGCCCTTACCCTTTACAGTTTTGCATACTATAACTGTAGGCTTATCAGTTACCTTATAAGCTTCCTTTATAGCATCCATTAAAGCTGTAAAATCGTGACCATCAGCGCAAATAACATTCCAGTTAAAAGCTTCAAATTTGTTGCTAATTGGTGCAGGATTCATTACATCTTCACATTTTCCATCTATTTGAAGTCCATTATTATCTACGAAAGCAATTAAGTTATTTAGTTTATAATGAGCTGCTGCCATAGCTGCTTCCCATACTTGACCTTCTTCGAGCTCGCCATCTCCTAATAATGCAAAAACCTTATATGCTTTTTTATCTATTTTACCTGCTAAAGCCATTCCAACTGCAGCCGAAATACCTTGACCTAAAGAACCAGTTGACATATCTACTCCCTTTGTGTAGGTCATGTTAGGATGTCCTTGCAGCATAGCCCCAGTCTTTCTAAGTTTATTCAACTCGCTTTTATCAAAAAATCCTTTTTCTGCTAAAACGCTATACAAAGCTGGTGCAGCGTGTCCTTTAGAAAGTACGAATCTATCTCTATTTTCATCTTTTGGTGCTTCAATATTTACATTCATTTCATTAAAATATAATGTTACTAATATTTCTACTGCTGAAAGAGAACCACCTGGGTGACCTGAACCTGATTCTGCTATCATACTTACAATATTTTTTCTAACCCTTGAAGCAATTTCTTTCAATTGTGCTACTTTATTTTCCATACTATTACCTCCATCTTTAAATTAATTTTATATATGCTTTACTTTTTAATTTTAAGTCGTATTATTTGGTTGTATTTCATATAAAAAGTGTAGCTTATTTATGTAATTATAATAACACATTTATTTTCATATTTATATATATTTTTTTATTTATTTAAAATAAATATGCATTAATATTATAAAATGAAAAAACACACAAAAATGGTATCCTTAGGCTCGGACACCATTTTATATAAATTATTCACAACTTAATCCAACACTAACTAAAAGAGCACTATCTACTTTTTCCATATCGGTATCAGTCATATGCCCAATTTTTTCTTTTAGTCTTCTTTTATCTAATGTCCTTATTTGTTCAAGCAAAACTACAGAGTCTTTATTTAATCCATACTCTTCAGAAGAAATCTCAACATGAGTAGGAAGCTTTGCCTTATTTATCTGTGACGTAATTGCCGATATAATTACTGTAGGACTATACTTGTTTCCAACATCATTTTGTATAATAATTACAGGTCTTATTCCACCTTGCTCTGATCCTACAACAGGACTTAAATCAGCATAAAATATATCTCCTCTTTTCACCACCATCGTCATCTGGAAAATCACTCTCCGAAAGCTTAACTTCATATTCTTTTAACTGAGATACATCATTACAGAATCCTATTTCGCATAACTCTAAATTTAATTCTGCCATTTCTGTATAACCCTTTTTCATTTCCTCAATTAGAATAAGTTTTTTCTTTTCTTCAATATATAATATTATTGCTTCACGAATAAATTCACTTCTTTTTTTGCAATCTTGGCTTAATGCCTTATCAAACTCATTAAATAATGTATCTGAAAGATTTACTACTAATTTCCTTGAACTTGACATAAGACAATCTATACCTCCTATATTCTAAAACGAAAATATGTATATATAAATTATAAATTAAAATTCGTCAATATGTCAAAGGATTTGCAAAATTTCTAATAGTATTTTTTGAAGAAAATATTACACGTAGTTCCTTATTTTAATCACGTTACCATTTGATATATATATCCTTGGTACCCTTTTACCAATCATGCATACTACTTCGTAATTTATAGTCCCAATCAAATCGGCTATGTCATCTGCATTAAACTTTAAATTGTTTTCTTCACCCATTAAAATAACTTCGTCTCCTACTTTAGCTCCGTCAATATCTGTAATATCCACCATGCACTGATCCATGCAAATCCTGCCAACTACAGGGGCAAATTTACCGTTTATAATAACCTTAGCTTTTCCAAACAAAAGCCTTGTATACCCATCAGCGTACCCTACAGGCAATGTAGCTATTTTAGAAGCTCTTTCACACTGAAACTTTCTCCCATAACTTATACATTCCCCTTTTTTTACGTTTTTTATGTGTATAATATTTGTTTTTAAAGTCATAACTGGTTTTAAATTTATTTTATCCTTGCTTACCTCTTCTGAAGGATAATAACCATAAATAATAATTCCTGGCCTTACAGCATCTAGATGAGTGTTTGGAAGGTCTATAATAGCAGCACTATTGGCAATATGTCTAAGCCTAACTCTTATGTCTAACTCCTTTAACTTACTGTAAAACCAATTGTACTTTTCAAATTGCTCCTTTGCAAAATTTTTATCTTCTTCGTCTGCAGTGGAAAAGTGAGAAAACAATCCTTCTACTTCAAGGTTTGACAATTTGCTTATTTTATATACATCTTCTACACTATTTTTATTTGGTAAAAAACCTATTCTGTTCATTCCAGTGTCTAACGCTATATGTACCCTTACCGTTATGTGCCTTTTCTCAGCCATTTTTGAAAGACCTAACGCATATTCATAGGAAAATACCGTTTGCTCAATATCGTATTTCAATATGTTATCAGCTTGGCTTAAAGGGGTATAACCTAATATCATTATTGGACATTCTATTCCTGCCCTCCTAAGCTCAACTGCTTCACTAACAACAGCAACTGCAAGCTTTGTAACTCCATTTTCTAAAAGCACAGGTGCTACATCTATTGCTCCATGACCATATGCATCTGCTTTAACGATTCCTATTATTTCTTCACTAGAAGAAACCCTTCTTATTTCTTTAATATTATTTGCTAAATTATCTAAATCGATTTCCGCCCAAACGGGTCTTAAGTGCTTAAACAACCAAAATTCCTCCTCCTGCCTATTTGTTAATATCAAATAAGGTCTTAGAAAGCTTTGCGTTTGCTTCAAAGTTTTTATACGTTATTAAAAGCTTCTCATTTCCTTTATAATCGTATATAGAAAGCTTTTCAGGCTTTTTATCTGAAATGTTTATATACAGTATTCCATAGCTTAAATTTCTATTAGGACAATTAAGTGAAGTTTTAATAAGCTCGTAATTCATATCGTTTATTTGAACATACTTTTTTTCTATATTTTGATTAGTATAAAAAAGCCCTATAAACTCTCCTAAAAAGCTAAGCCTTAAAACATCATCAAAATTTTCATCCGTTACGTATTTTTGCTTATTATATAAGTCTGTAACGTAAATCTTATCATCTCTATATATCATGACCTTATCATTATTTAACTCTAATTTATATCCTAATCCTATTAAAAACATTTGTCTACCACTATACTCTAAATTTTGTCTTTGATTAATTACTTTTATATCCATATCTACACTATAACTATTCAAGCCTTTAAGATAGCTTGTCATTTCTGGCGGCTTTCTATTAATAATGCTACAGCCGGTTAACGAAATAAAAAAAATAAATATTAGTAATAACTTTTTCATCGTACCTCCATAAATATACTATGAAATGCTTACTAATATTTATTGTATTTCAGCTTTTAAATAATTATGTTTTTAATTTACTAGCAATTCCTTCATAGTAAAAGGAATTTCATTAATAACCTCCGTTGCCGAAACACTATATCTTTCACTAGATAATTTATCCCCTGCGTACCCATGAATATAGGCACCTAAGGCAGCTGCTTTTAACGGTTTAACCCCCTCAGCAATTAAAGCAGCAATTATCCCAGTTAAACAGTCTCCCATTCCACCTGAGGCCATAGCACTGTTTCCTGTGCTATTAATAAAAGTAGCATCACCATCTGTAATTACCGTATAGTAACCTTTTAAAAGCACAATAACGTTGTGCTCCTTAGCAAATTCTTTTGCTATTTTTATTCTGTTATCATTTATATAACTACTACTAATTTTAGTTAACCTCTCTAACTCCTTAGGATGAGGCGTAATTACTATTTCACACCTTTTATTTTTTAATAAATTTAAATTGTCACTTAAAACATTTAACCCATCAGCATCTATTACTAAAGGGCAAGATGAGTTAGAAATCACTTCTTCTAAAATATCATATGTATTTTTATTGTTTCCCATTCCTGGACCAATAGCTATTACATTGCTGCTAGTTAATTTTTGCCTGTTGTTAAAACTTAAGGTCATAGCCTCTGTTAACTTATTTCCAAGTATGTCTAAAGTATCCTCTGGACAGCATAAGGTTACTAGTCCTGCACCAGTTTTTACTGCAGCCTTTGTACAAATATATGCAGCACCAGTAAACCCTTTAGAGCCTGCAAATATAGTAACTCTACCAAAATCACCCTTATGACTTTGCTTTTCTCTTTTAATAATATTTTCAGCTGCAAAAGTTCTATGGGTTATGAAGGTTTTATTATCATAAGCTTCTATAGCTTCTTTAGGTATGCCGATATTTTCAATTATTATTTGTCCTAAATATTTTTGAGCACCATAATTAAAAAATCCTTCCTTATAAAACCCAAAGGAAACCGTCTTGTTAGAAATTACAGCTTCTCCTAATACTTTGCCGCTATCAGCATCTATCCCAGAAGGTATATCTATAGCTACCGTAAACTTACTATTTTCGTTTATAATCTCTATTGCTCTTTTGTATATTCCTGTAACTTCCCTACTAACACCTGTTCCAAAAATTCCATCTATAGTTATACTGCTTTCATTTACAGCACTAGTTAGTTCTTTTAAGGTTGATTCCTCTGTAATATATATTATATGGGCTTTCATATTTTTAAGGATTTGAAGGTTAGTGTAGGTGCTTTCACTCATTTTACACACTTCACCCAAAACAAACACCTTTACTTTCTTATCTAAGGCAATAAGGTGTCTTGCTAAAGCAAGGCAGTCACCACCATTATTTCCAGCTCCACATACTAAAGTAAAATCATTAAATTCCTTTATATTTTTTAGTACCTTTATCGCTGCATTTTCCATCAATATACACATTGGTATACCTAATTTTTTTACGCAGTAAGCATCTATTTTTTTTATAATTTCCTTTGTAGCTACTCTCATAATTAACCCCTTTTATAAACCGTTTTCAAGCACTGCATAAGCAATTGCAGCTTCCTTACTATGAGAAATGCTAAGATGCATTTTATAATCACCGTTGCATAACTTTTTAGCTATCTTTTTTGCCTTACCCTTTAAAATAACTAATGGCTTTCCCATAGTGTTTCTATCGATTTCTATATCTTCAAAGCTAAATTCTCTAAAACCTGTACCTAAGGCCTTAGCAATTGCCTCCTTAGCTGCAAACCTACCTGCAACATATTCTGCCCTAAAGTTTCTGCTTTTAAGATAATCAATTTCATTTTCAGCAAAAACTTTTTCAATAAAAGCTGAGTTTTTTTCAACAGCTTCTTTTATTCTTTGAATTTCTATAATGTCAACACCTATTCCTATTATCATATTCGCCATCGCCCCTAACAAATTTACACTTCTTTATTTATATTATAATAAATAAAGATAAAAAATAAAAGAGAGGTTACACCTCCCTTAACTTATGGATGTTTCTTTAAATAACCTGTCATAGTCACTTATATAGTCATCAATGTATTCTCCAATGACCTCAATAAAATTAATAGGAGAAACTAAATTACTACTCAACATCTTTGCTAGAGCTTGGACTTTATGTCTTTGAGGACTAATATTTTTAACACAATCTCTTTCAATATTAAAAACTTTACCCAAGGAATTATCTCTTCTTTCTATAACTATTCCATAAGATTGTACTTCTTTAACAACACCTTCATCTAAAAGCTTTAAAGAATTTCTTGTAACGATGTATTCATATGTGTAGTCAACACCTTCAGAGCTAAGCGACTTTGATAAAATATCTACTACATTCATTAAATATCCCTCCATTTATAATATATTTATATATTATCATTGCACAATGAAAAAACTTGTCATTCTATATACTCAATAAATATTTTTTTATCGATATTTTACGACAATAACAAGTATTTTCTTACTTTATTTTTCAATAATATCCCATAATTATATATATTTATAATGATTCAGAGAAGAATCATGCCGATTTATAATATATTTATCATAATTTTAAATTTGTTTTATTTAGAATTTTCTAAATATTATACATGTAACATATCAATATCATAATTTTTTACACCAAATTCATTGACTTTTCAATTTCAATATTATAAAATGTAAATAATAATAATTATCCTTTGGATGACAAAACTTTAACAAATCCTACTGGATAATATATTTTTAGGGAGTGATATTATGAAAGCTATAGAAATAAAAAAAGATATTCATTGGATTGGTGCCTTGGACCCTGATTTAAGAATATTTGATATTGTTATGTATACACCCTTTGGTACTACATACAATTCTTATGTTGTTAAAGGAGAAACTAAAACTGCCGTATTTGAAACTGTAAAAGAAAAATGCTTTGATGAGTATGTTGAAAGATTAACCTCACTTTCTGTAGACATTTCAAAAATCGACTACATAGTTGTAAACCATACGGAGCCTGACCACGCTGGTTCTGTTGCAAAGCTGCTACAAATTTCTAAAAATGCTAAAGTTGTAGGTTCCTCTAATGCTATAAGATTTTTGAAGGCTATAGTAAATCATGATTTTGAATATATTGAAGTTAAAGACGGAGATTCGCTAGATTTAGGCGGCAAAACTTTAAAATTTATATCTGCACCATTTTTACATTGGCCAGATTCCATTTACACATACCTAGAAGAAGATAAAATTCTTTTTAGCTGTGATTCCTTTGGAGCTCACTACTGCTTAGATGAAGTATTTAACGATAAAATTGTTAACAAAGAAGATTATTTATCTGCTTTAAAATATTATTTTGATGGTATAATGGGTCCCTTTAAAGCCTATGTGTTAAAAGTTTATGACAAAATAAAGGATGTCCCAATAGATATAATTTGTCCAGGCCATGGTCCAATATTAAGAGAAAATCCAAAAGAAGTAATAGAGCTATATAAGACTTGGTCTTCTGAAAAGGAAATAGATGAAACAAAAATATCTATATTTTATGTATCAGCCTATGGATATACAAAAGAGCTTGCCGAGCAAATTGCTAAAGGAATAAAAAGCATTAGCAATTACAACGTTTCTTTGTATGACGTAATATATAATAAGCAAGAGGAACTTGTAAATGAAATCAACACTTCTAAAGCTGTTTTATTTGGTTCTCCAACAATAAACGGAGATGCCTTAAAGCCAATTTGGGATTTAATAAGCTTTATGAACCCTCTAATTCATAGCAAAAAACCTGTTGCAGCTTTTGGCTCCTATGGTTGGAGCGGAGAAGCAGTGCCAAGTATGGAAAAAAGATTTACAGCACTAAGATTAAACACTTTAGTACCAGGACTTAAGGTCAACTTAAAACCATCTACAGAAGAACTTGAAGAAGGCTTTAAATTTGGTGTACAATTTGCAGAAAAATTAAAAACACTGTGAAAAATAAAGCAGCCAATAAGCTTTAATTATTGGCTGTTTCTAGTTTGCTTAATTCTACTTGTCCATTGTCTAAAAATGTCTTGTTATTTGTATTGAAGGTATCGCTCATAACTAAAAGCTTATTTATTTCAGTATTTGAACTGATTTGTTCTTGCTCACTAGTAGCAGTAGACTTTATCCAATTTGAATCGCTATCGCTTATATTTTGGAAATCATTTACTATGTACCAAATTCCATTTTCCTTTTTTAAAGCAATAACCTCTAGGTCTGGTTTAGGATTTGTTATACCATCAAAATATGTGTTGAAGGTACTTGTCATAACCGCATAATTCCCGTGAGTTTTTACATTATATAATTTAATAAGCTGAATTTTCTTCACCTTATAAGCTTTTATCATTAATTTTACATTCCCCACACCGGACATTTTAGCATTTAAAAAATAATCGCTTAAAGTACTATTAGATGCTGAAGCTTCATTAGAATAATAACTTTTTATAGTATTTTCAACAGTTGTCCTATCAGCATTGATGTTTTTTGTAGCCTCACCTGCTCCATTATTACCACAACCACACGCAGCTACAATTACAGCAAAAATAAAAATAAACAGTTTAATTATTATCTTTTTCACATACTTATACCTACTATTCTTAAATTTTTTCCAAACCTTCGAATAGAATTTTACACGAAAAAAACAAAAATGTAAATATACATATAAAATGTTTATACATTATTAATCACTTTATTTTTCACCTCTTTAATCTTGTCCAAACTATCCTTATGGGCAATTAAAATAATATCACTACTCTCCACTACCAGTATGTTATCCATGCCCAAAATAACTATAGGCTTATCTTTTGAAACTATTAAATTATTATCGCCATCAATAGCCATTCCTTTTCCCTTAAAAATATTGTTACCGTTACTTTTCTCACTATATCTTTCTACCGAATTCCAACTTCCAACATCATCCCAGCCAAAATCACCTATAATAACAAAAACATTTTTTGCCTTTTCCATTATTCCAAAATCTACTGAAATGCTATTTACTTTCATATATATCTTATTACAGCTTTCTTTGAAGTGTTCATAGCTTTTAAAATCTAATCCCTTCAAAATATTATATGTGTCATACAAATATTTTTTTGCTAAAGAAAGCAAAGTATTAACATTCCATATATACATACCTGCATTCCATAAATAATTGCCAGCCTCTAGAAAAAGCTCTGCCCTTTTAAGGTTTGGCTTTTCAATAAAGCTTTCAACTTTAATAATTTTTTTATCTGTGTTCATTTTGTTATATCTTATGTAACCATAGCCTGTCTCAGCTCTTGTTGGCTTAACCCCTATCGTTATGGTAGCCCCTTTATTGCTCAAAATAAAATCGTAGCTTTCCTTTAATATATTTCTAAATTTTTCTTCCTCTGTTATTTGATGATCTGATGGAAATACTGCAATAACTGCATCATTACAAATACTTTTGATGTAAAATGCAGATAAAATAATAGATGGTGCTGTATTTTTTCCTACAGGCTCAATTATTATATTCTCATAAGGAAGCTGTGAAAGCTGCTCCTTTACTAAAACTTCATAAGCTTTTGCCGTAACCACAAATATTCTTTCAATAGGAATTAAACCCTTTAGTCTATTTACCGTCATTTGAAGCATAGTTTCATTTCCAAGCAAACTTAAAAATTGTTTTGGTTTATTTTCTGTAGATAAAGGCCAAAACCTTTCACCTTTACCACCAGCCATTATTAAAGCACAAAGCATAATTACTCCTCCTATAAAAAAACTACTATTTGTAAATATTTTACAAATAGTAGTTTATCACACTTCCATTTTTTTGTATAGAAAATTCTATCCGATGACTACCATCCGTAACACTCCCATCTTCTTCAAAGTGGGAGATGACGGCTGCTATGTCCCTGGATAACGATTTCTAAGTTTCAGATGGAGTAAAAAAAACTCCACCTGAAACCAAGAACTCTGTTTATATGTATTCGATAATTATTTTAACAAATTGCTCCAAATCGGTTAAACTAGAGTTTATTATATCATAAACTAATTCTCTGTCCAATTTTAAATAATCATGAACAAGAATATTCCTAAAACCAGCCATATTGCATAAATTATTTTTTAACGTTTCATCAATTATTTTATTTTCATATAAAACTATGAATAAATCTTTATTATTTTCTGGTTTTCTATATCTCATGTCTGATATAACATGATTACCTATGTCTAAAATACACTCAATACTCAAATGTAAAAACCTTTCCGAAGAACCATATAGCATTGGTTCACTAATGTAAGTTTTTTTATCATACTTTTTAACAGAATTCAATATACTTATATATTCTTTCAGTTTATCGATTCTTGAAATAACCACTGCTCTTTTAACCATAATTTCACTCCCCAAAATATCTATCTTTCTTTATATTCTCAACAAGTTCATTATCGTAAATATCAGAATAATATTTGAAATCAAAATACTCTCTTAGAGTCAATGACTCAAAATCTCCTCTTGTAATTTCATCATCTTTTATTACTATTCCACTTCTAATTATTTCATATTGTAAAAGAAGAGTTGCTCCTTTTATTGAAACCAAATCAATTTCTTTTTTCAAAAAAGCCTT
>JAJXYA010000495.1 GCA_021780795.1 Bacillota bacterium
TTTGTTTACAAATTTTACCATATATGAAATTATATCACTGATTAGAACCAATTAATAGATGTTATTAGCATAAATTCTATATATAATTTTAAGTGATTTAATATTTACATATATTAGCTCAATCATATATTTGGAAAGAAATCTGAAAAATAGGATTTTCAAAAACTTTAAATTAGAGGACAAATAAAAACTGGATACCCTTATTTGGTATCCAGTCTGCAATTTTATATAAGAAATAGTGAAAGTATAAATACTGTTAATATTGTGACTAGACCTTGAAGCAGTGTTGCCACTGTTTGAGTTTTATATGCAGTCTTTACATCCATGCCACCGAATTGAGATACAACCCAGAAGTAACTGTCATTAGCATGGGACACTGTCATTGCACCAGCACCTATTGCCATAACTACAAGAACTTTTGCAATCTCAGTTGTAAAACCTAATGCAGGTAGGATTGGGAATAATAAGGCTGATGTAGTAACAATGGCTACTGTAGAAGAACCTTGTGCAGTCTTTAAGGCAGCAGCTATTATAAATGGAACAAAAATTCCTATATTTAAGGTTTGTAAGCTTTGTCCTAAATAATCTCCAATTTTTATTTCTTTTATAACATTTCCAAGAGCACCACCTGATGCAGTGATTATAAGTATTATAGCTGCATCTTTAAGTGCAGTTCCAACCCAACCATTTAGTGTCTCTTCATTAAGCTTTGGAACTAGCATAAAGGCAAAAATAACACCTACGAACAATGCATTTACTGGAGTACCTAAAAATGCACATATTTTAAATGCAAAGCCTGTACCAAATGGATTACCTGGAAATTTTGCAACAGACCCTAATGCCATAAGAATGATAGGCACAATTATTGGTGCAAAAGCTTTTGTTGCTGATGGAAGCTTACCATAGCGCTTAATTTCCTCTTCATAGGTTCTGCTATCCGCTTCAATATCAACATTTGATTTATATTTTGAGGCTACTTTATTTGCAAAAACGTTACCTATTATTACAGCAGGAATTGCAACAAGCATACCTATTACAATTACTAATAATAAGTTATCAAGCTTTAGGTTTGCTGCTGCAGCTATAGGTCCTGGCGTTGGTGGTACAAGTGTATGAGTTGCATAAAGTCCTGTTGAAAGTGCAACTGACATAGCTACCAAAGAAGTTTTTGTTTTCTTTGCCAAAGTTTTATTCAAAGAAGATAGAATTACAAAACCAGAATCACAGAAAACAGGGATAGAAACTATATAACCTATTATACTCATAGCTACTGTAGGCCTTTTTTCCCCTACAGCATTGATTACGACTTCTGCCATTTTAATAGCAGCACCAGATTTTTCTAAAATAGTACCAATAATACAACCTGCAAGTATTACAAGCCCAATACTTGTTAAGGTACCTCCAAAACCTGCTGAAATAAAACCAGCTATTTTGTCCATTGGCACACCAGCAGCAAAAGCTAAGCCATAAGATGCAATTATCAATGACAAAAATGGATGTAGTTTAAATTTTGATGTAGCAAGTACGATAAAAATAATAGCTAATAACAAGATAACGACTAACATAGGTCCTTGTACCATAATATTTACCCCCCTTAAAATATTTATATGAAATGCCGTTAAGACATTATCATAGCTTATTGTGTAAAATAAATTAAGCTACATTTTTTGCATACTTATTTTCATAGCTCTCATAATTCTTTCAGCAGCTTTCTGTAAAAGTAAGTCACTATTTTCTATTGATTCTTCTAGTGACATTGGCTTATCGACTATTGAAAAAATACTATCGAAACCTTTTAAATATAGTTCTTCAGCATCTCTTCCTATGCTGCCAGCTATAGCTATTACCGGAATATTATACTTTTTTGCAAGTCTCGCTACTCCATAGGGTGTTTTACCATATTGAGTCTGATAATCTATCATTCCTTCTCCAGTTATAACTAAGTCTGCATCCTTTAACTTCTCTTCAAGGGCTGTAGTTTCTATAACTATATTTATACCAGGCTGCAATTTAGCATTTAAAAATGCAAGAAGCCCTCCACCAAGCCCACCGGCTGCTCCAGCTCCTGGGTAATCCTTAATTGAAATACCTAAATACTTCTCTACCACATCTGCATAGTGAGATAAATTCTTATCTAAGGTAACAACCATATTCTCATCAGCACCCTTTTGAGGACCGAAAATATATGAAGCACCTCTCACGCCACAAAGTGGGTTATCTACATCACAAGCAGCTACTATATTACATAATTTTATTCTATTATCAATTTCTGATAAATCTATGACTTCAAGTTTATCTAAGTTACCACCACCAAAGCCTATTTCATCACCATTTTTATCCAGAAGCTTTACGCCTAGTGCATTAAGCATACCAGCTCCACCATCATTAGTTGCACTACCACCAATACCAATTATAAAATTTCTACAGCCCATGTCTAAAGCATGCTTTATTATTTCACCAGTTCCATAGGTTGTTGTTTTCATTGGATTTCTTTGCTCTTTTGATAGTAAGGTAATTCCAGATGCAGCAGCCATTTCAATTACTGCAGTATTGCCATCACCAAGTATGCCATAAAAGGCATCAACTGAGCTCAGAAGGGGACCTTTTACTTTTAAATTTATAAGTTTTCCTCCTGTAGCATCTACTAGAGATTGAACAGTACCCTCTCCACCATCAGCCATAGGTACGCTAACTATTTCTGCATAATCAAACACCTTTCTTATTCCTTTTTCAATATTTTTACACACTTCAAGAGCTGAGAGACTACCCTTAAAGGAATCTGGTGCCATAATTATTTTCATATGTCTACCTCCAAGCTTTCTATTTAATATTTAGCAACAT
>JAJXYA010000029.1 GCA_021780795.1 Bacillota bacterium
TTGTATTTGAATAGCTCTCAGTAGCTCCTTTTTGCTTTCTTTATCAAAGAACCACCGTATAAGTATATCTTGAAAAGTAGCGTAACTATGATTAGCTCTTGGTATTTTAGCCCCTGTAGCACATTTTATAAAAGCAGTTAAACAAGTACTGAAGTGATGCCTACTACTACCGATCACAAAATCTAAATATAACCATTTACTGACTCTATCGTCTACATCTCTCTTTTCTACAATTTCGGCTAGAAAAGCGGTTTGGCGAAGTAATCTAGGTGTTTTACCTAAAATAAGACCTGTTTTTAAGTCTTCTATTGTGTTAGTTTCTTTATTCAACCTAATCCGAAAGAAGTAATTTTCATATGCTTTAGCATAAAATTCTTCTCGACACGAGCTATGTAAGCATTGTTTTACTATATCAACCAAAGTCGAAGGTAATATAGTTAACATAAAATCCTGGCATGGACAATCGTATGACATTTAGTGGAAAAAAACGAATTTTTAAGAGATTCAATTTTATATTCAAAACTTTTTTGAATATTATATAATATTTTATATTATTTGTTAAGGAATAGAATACAATAGCGTTAAATACAAAACAATAAATATATGCTTATAAAATAAATTATATATCATTGTAATACGTAAAATATAATGCTATACAATAAGTTATTATACAATATTTGTTATATTCTGTATATGGAATACAGAATATTATTTATAAAAGATGATATATTTAAATTAATCTTCCTCTTCATCCTCTTCTGAATGAGAACTTTCAGTTCTGGAAGATGCTTTTTGAAATCCTTTACTAGGTCTCAATTCTTCTTCTGAGTGATAACTTTCAGCTTTGGAGGATGGCATGCTTTTACCTACTTTTCGGGGTGCTCTACTACTGCTAGGTCTCAATTCTTCTTGTGATTCTTCATTGGAAGACAATGATTTTTTCCTAGGTTGAGATTTTTCTTTTTGTTCTTTTTCTGAAATAGCTTTTTCATAAGCTAAAATTATATCTCGTAATGTTTTTATGTTAGTTTTTTCGAGGTATGTAATACCATATTCATCAGCTAAATCTCGAAGTCCTTGCAAAGTAGTGGGTAATTTCTTTGTTTTAACAGATGAATAGGAAATTTTCTCTTCAGGAGTTAGATCAGCTAATTCAGTACCGATTAAAATAGCTCCATCCAAAAATATTTCGTTAAATTTAGTATCAGTAAATATAGCATTAGTTAGATTCACATTAATAAAATTAACATTTTTCAAAGTAGTTTCTGAGAAAACCGCATTTTCTAGTGTAGATTTTCCATTTGCATGATATCGACTGAAATTGGCATATTCAATTTTGGCTTCTCTGAAAAAGGCATGATCTAAGTTGGAATCATCAAATTTTGAATGTACTATGATAGTTTTATTAAAATTAGTATGAGCTAAATTAGCATCAATGAAACTACTTTCTTCTATTTTGCTACTTTCAAAATTAGTACCTGCTAATTCTAATCTATCAAATTTACATTTCTTCATAGAGGTGTTAGTAAAGTTACAATTTTTTATCTCATCTGCAGTAGTAAAATCACATTCTAATCGACTAAAAGAAAAATCTGTTTTTACGAATGTAGAACCAGAGATAATTTGACAAAAAGTGGAATTAATAAAGTTTGTATTAGTAAAATTACAGTTTATGACAGTAGTATGATTTAAACTAGATCGATAAAAATTAGCAGCAGCAAAATCTACTCGATCATATTCACAATTATCAGATCTCACACCAGCGAGAGTTGCACCTATAAAAGAGCATTCTTTAAATTTAGATCCAATAAAAACAGATCCAGACAAATCAACATTATCAAAATTTATATTTTCAAAATTACATAACCGAAAAATCACATTTGTTCCGTTAACTCCATTAAAAGAAAAATTATTTCCTTTAAAATTCGAAAAAGTTGCACTAGTTAAGTTAGCATCATCTAATATCAATACACCTTTTATTTTTTCTACATTTTTCAAATCGATCGTGCTACCTGTAAGATTGGCACCTTTAAAAGACACATTTTGAATTTTGCCTTTTACTTCCGAGGCAGATATTGAATATGGTAACATATTGACATGTCTCATTTGAGCATAATCAAAAATAGTTCCCTTAAGAATAGCATCATTCTCTTTATCTCCAACTCTTCTTGGTTGAAGTATACCTATTTTAACATTATCTAATAGAGCTCTAGTAAAATCGGTACCTATTAAAATAGTATTATTCATATCCGCATAACGTAAATCTGCATCATGTAGAATAGCGTTAGTGAAATTAGCTCCTCCTAACTTAGCATATATGAAGTTACATCCACTCAGATCGCAATTGGTAAAATTAACATTTTCTAAATTAAGTTTACTAAAATTATGACCTTTTAGTTTCTGACCTGTAAAATCAAAACCAGTTAAATCTTGACCTTGATATGTGGATATTAAATTAGCCAATGTGGTGGGAGCTCGTGTTAGGCCACCTACTATATCGGATAAAGCATTTTTGTCTGCTTTCTTAGTAGGAGAGATCGCTTTGGTATGTATATTTACTATAGAAGAACTAGAAGAACTAGAAGAACTAGAAGAAGAACTAGAAGAAGAACTAGAAGAAGAACTAGAAGAAGAACTAGAAGAAGAACTAGAAGAAGAACTAGAAGAAGAACTAGATGATGATGAGGAAACTTTTATAAGTCGAGAGCCTATTTTAGATGGTGTAGATATCTTCTTAATAGGAGTAGGAGAAATAATTACTATTTCATCCCCTTCTTCATCTGAAGAAAGTTTTTTACTTTTCTTAGGAGCAGATGGAACTTTCTTTTTAGGGCTAC
>JAJXYA010000072.1 GCA_021780795.1 Bacillota bacterium
AGATGGCTGAGAGATTATCTATACCTCTAACTGTAGATATTGAATTAGGGTATGCAGACACAATTGATGGAATAGTAGAAAACGTAACTAGACTTATAGAAGCTGGTGCTGTTGGAATAAATATTGAAGATGGCTATCCAAACCCAACACCTCATCTAGAAGATTTAGAACTACAAATTGAAAAAATTAAAGCTATATATAAACTTAAAGATAAATTAGGGATTCCATTTGTTATTAATGCCAGAACTTGTGTATACTTTATCAAAGCTGGAAAAGAAGAAGAGAGATTATCTATAGCTATTGAAAGGGGTAATGCTTTCCGTAAAGCTGGTGCAGATTGTATTTTTATAGCTGGTGCAGTTGCAGAAAACGATATTAAAAGTTTAATAGAAAATATTTCAGCACCTATTAACATTTTAACAACCCCTGTGACAAACAATATAAAGAATTTAAAGCAATTAGGAGTTAGAAGACTAAGTCTTGGCTCTGCACCAGTTAGAGCAATTTATTCGAATCTAATAGAAATTTCAAAGCAAATACAAGATGAAAAAGGGACCGATAAATTATTAGGACACAGTTTTACTTACGATGCAGCGAATGCATTTTTCTCAGTAAAATAATATTTTATTAGCAAACAACAACTTCCAGTTATTGTTACGTCCCCTGAGGTCGTAGTAAAAGTTGGAAGTTTTTACTTTCTAATTTGAGGTCGCAGTGCAAAAAGCTGAGGCCTCAAGCATATTACCCTTCTTCTTTTGGGGTCAAAGCAGCAATAAAGTCTAAAAATGCGAATTTAATTAAGCTACGTGGAAATTTTTCATTTATTCGTGGCAAGGATACTCCCGCTTCTAAAGTAGGGGAGGAATTGCCACTTGCCGACAGGCAACTATTACATTTTTAGTATTGTGTTTCACTAATATGTAAATAATAATATTATTAGTGAAAGGAGATGCTATTATAGAAATCACTATAACATCTAAAATACAAATATACCCTAACAATGAGCAAAAAGAGATCTTAAGAAAAACTATGGTACAAATAAATAAAGCAATAAATTATATTTCTAAATATATCTTCGATAGTAATTGCTTTAATCAAAGTAAAATAAATGCTGATACTTATTATTACTTAAGAGAAGAATATAATTTAAAATCTCAAATGGCTCAAAGTTGTATGAAAACTGCTATTGCTAAATATAAAACTAATAAGTCTAATGGAAATGATTTTAATTTAGTATGTTTTAAAAATTTAGAATATGACCTTGTTTGGAATAGAGATTATTCTCTAAATAAAGATATATTCTCTATTAATAGCCTACAGGGTAGACTTAAAATACCTTATCAAACTAAAGGTATGGAGAAATATTTTGATGATTCTTATAGTTTTGGCACCGCTAAATTAGTATATAAATATAGTAAATACTTTTTACACATTCCAATGACTAAAGATTACACTCAAACTACACCTTTTGAAATCAATAAAATTGTAGGCATTGACCTCGGAGTTAATTTTTTGGCAACTACCTATGATAGTTATGGTAAAACCACCTTTTACAATGGTAGAAATATAAAAGCTAAAAGAGGTCACTACAAAATTTTAAGAAAACAACTACAGGAATGTGGTAGTAAATCAGCAAAACATAGAATTAAATCTATTGGTTCAAGAGAAAACCGTTATGTTAATGATATTAACCATACCATTACGAAGGCACTCGTTGACAAGTATGGAACGAACACCTTGTTTGTTCTTGAAGACTTAACTAACATTAGAACTTCTACAGAAAAAGTAATTATTAATAATAGATATGTTTCTGTATCTTGGGCTTTCTATCAATTTAGGCAACTACTTGAATATAAAACAAAACTCAATAACTCAATGGTTATAGTAGTTAATCCTAAATATACAAGTCAAACTTGTCCTAAATGTGGGCATATAGAAAAATCCAACAGAGATAAGAAAAACCATATCTTTAAGTGTAAAAATTGCAACTATCAATCTAATGATGATAGAATCGGTGCAATTAATCTTTGGAAAAAAGGTATAGAATATATTGAAAGAAACTCCAAAGAACATAGTGAGTAAACTCGCTATGTTACGGTGCTGTCAATCACCGTATCGTAACCTACGTTTGAGATGGGAGAAATAATGCTAATCGTAGTACCATGTGTAGTAGAGTTACAAGCCCCCACTTCTAAAGTGGGGTGTAGTTGACCCTAATATATTCTCTTAATTCTTATAAAAAATCAACTACTCCCCCTAATTATATTATATCATATGAAATTTTAAAAAAACAGGCTTATAATTTGCACCTATTGTGTGTACAATAGGTGCAGATATCACTTCATTGAGGATTGCTTCATCCATACCTAGAAAAGGGGTTAAAGGTCTAAATGACCTTTAACGAGGAAAAAGTCCTAAATGGACTTTTTCGGGTAATCTAGCCGATGGGAATCGGCGAGGTCAGATTACCCCGCATTGCGAGCGGGAGCGAGTAGGTTAAACTATGACCGGTTCCGACTGAAAAGAGGAGGAGAATATGTATGAATTCATATGTGCTTAGCTTTCAGGAAGTTGACAAAACAATGCTTTCAATGGTGGGGGGTAAAGGTGCCAACCTAGGGGAAATATCCAAGGCTTATGGGATCCTAGTACCGGAAGGTTTTTGTGTTACCACAGAAGCATATAAAAAGATAACTGAAAATAATGAGGAACTTAACGGTTTATTAGATGAATTATCGCAGCTTAGAGTAGAAGATAGGGAAAAAGCTTATGAAGTAAGCAAGAAAGTTCGCACGGTCATCGAAAGCATATCTATTTCTAAGGATATAGCAGAAGAG
>JAJXYA010000374.1 GCA_021780795.1 Bacillota bacterium
AATGTATTTTCTTATTTAAAATTGTAAGAAAAATTATCATTACTCTTTTTAGTTATAAATAATAATGTAATTTATTGTGAGTCCTGTTTCACAGGGATTATTGCTATAACCCGCCTAAAGAGAATATCCAAAAGGACCTTTACTTACTAAAAGCACATAATTTTAAAGAATTTCGTCTAAGGGCCCTTAGACGAAGTTCTGCACTAAACCTAGAGCGCCACAGCTTACGGAATGTTGCAAATTAGTGATTTGCGACGTGGACCACTGTACTAGATTGTCTTTGGAATTCAGAAACGTTATGTTTTTAGATAAAGCCACGCTCGACGGCATTTGTGTGGGTGGCGGGTGGTCAAATGCCGTCGAGCGTAGCTGCATTCGGGTAATTTTGTGCACTCAAAATTACTCGAATGCCCCGTGAGGAATACCCGGAAAAAGACCCTCAGAGCCACACTTTGATACCCTTGAGGGTTAGGGTGATTAGTTTTTATTTTGGACAAGATTACTGACTGCCTTTTATTCTTGTTATTTGTAGGATTATGATAAGGATAATTTAAAATCTTTTTTTACTTATGCAGCAGTGAGTAAGTTTGTCCAAAAGTTCAGATTAGGAGCATAAAAAGCCAGGAGCTGTGTATGAAGAATGAAGAAGCAGCTCTTGGCTTTTTATGCGACAAGACCTCAGAGAATTACCCTGACGCTCTTGGGGATTTGAGTGAGTTAGATTCTTTAGACTAGTTTACTAATCTGGCTGCATCACATTAAGATCTTCAATATATTTTACAAGTTCCCATACATTTGTATAAGGATTGCCTTCAATGATATCTTTTAGATTTAGCATTGATGAATTTTTTTCAAAATCCATCAATGATCTTCCAAGGCTTTCGTGATAAGCTTTAAGTTTAACTGAATTTTTAATTGCGTCTGCTATTTTATCCTGAAGAAGGATATTGATACACTTGTTTTTTTCGTAATCTTTAAGAGGTGTTTCTTTCACCAATTTATTCTTTACTGCATCGTAATTCTTAAGGTTTGCAGTTGTATAAATGTAATGAAGCAAATACCAAAGTTCAAAACAGGGGTTTGAGATACCTAAATTTATAATCTGCTTTCTTTCTTTTTCATAATCTTTTGTTTTCTTGTAAGCTCTTTCTAGTTCCTCTACCCTTTGATTTATAGGGTCTGGATTCTGATAGTTTAAATCTACATCAATTAAACACCAAACACTGTCACCATCATCCTGGTTTATGTCATATTTATGCTCTATATAATCAATTGCTTTATCTACAAGATGAGAAGGGTCTGTCTTTCTGCTTTTATTTTTACCCGCAGAATTCCTATCTGCAATCTTTATATCAACATTAACATATTTCAGGTTGAACTCTTTAAAATAATTAACCTCTGTGTCCTTACCTTCAGATATAATTAAAATAGTAGGTTTAACCTTACGTTTACGTCTTTTATCTCTTGATAAGTCTCCAATAGTTCTTTTTACTCCCATACACAATCACCCTTCACATAAGGAATTGCACCATATTTACCTTGCAGGTATCCTTTTTCAATGGCGGCATCTTTTCTTACAGTAAAATCATCTAAGGAATATAAATCAGTACTATTATCTTCTTTCTTTTCTGTAAACCATATTTGATCTCTTCTAAAAAGATCTTGATCTAACAGATTAGTATCATGGGTTGAAAAAATAAGTTGAGCATTCTTTTTATTAATTTCAGGATTTTGAAAAAGCTCCACTAAAAATCTTGTTAAAAGAGGATGAAGTCGTATATCAAGTTCATCTACAATAAGGGTGCTTCCTTGCTCTAAAACATCAACCCAAGGTCCTAAAAGTCCAAAGAGCTTTTGTGTTCCATCAGATTCGTCCTCTAAATCAAATTCTATCAACTCTTCAGAATTGTTCATCCTATGCGCAGTATTAACACTTAAAAGCTTATTATCATTATTGCTTAAAAGGGTTGATTTTGCCTCTTCCGTTAAATATTTTAATAGAGGATTATCATTTTTATCTAATTCAATTTCTATAAGAGTTATATCTTCTATATCTTTTATAACATTTTTAATTAATGATTTCACTCTTTTACTAATGATGTCACTTTCTTTCATCATATCAGTGGTGATTTGTTCTAATCTTTCATGATAAAAAATGAATTTCAAATTATTATTTATCCACTCAAAAGGAATTTGAGCATTTCTATATTCCCATATACTAGCCGTTGAAAGATATAGCTTATTTGGGGAATCAAATTTATTTTTTATTTGAGTTTGTAATTCGACATCAATTGTAAACTTATAATCAGTAGTATTTTCCCTTTCAAAAATTATACTTTGTCTACCCTTTGGATAGTAGTAAAGATACTCATCAATAACTTTCTCTTCAGTTGCTGAAAAACCATAGGCATACTTTATACCTTCTGTTTTAAAAATAATTTCAAAACTACTAGGCTTAGTAAGACATGCTCTATCAAGTTTAAATGGCTTTATAGGTATTTTCCTTCCCTTTTGCATTTCATGAGACATGGTTAAAAGTTTATCTAAAAATCCTATACCACGTAATACCGTTGTTTTACCAGAAGCATTTGCTCCATATATTACAGCTGTATTTAAAATGTTTATCCCTTTATCTGCTTTTTTTATAAGATTATTTTCATGGGATGTATCTTTTGATGCCACCATACTTAAAGTTACCCTGTCTTTTATAGATAAAAAATTTTCTACACTAAATTCTATTAACATAATGAACCTCCAATAATTTATAGTCGATTGCTGAATAGTATATTCTACATATAATACTGCTTATAAATAAGATCGGAA
>JAJXYA010000397.1 GCA_021780795.1 Bacillota bacterium
CAGCAAAAGCTACCATAAATTTTCCATCAATTTTAGCTTTTAAAACATCACTCACGTTTTCTTTTCCTAAAACGGCATTTTTAAAATATTGCCTATCACTAACATTTACATTGTTCCATCTGCTATCTGTGTCACTTATAATATTTCCATGTAAATCAATTACATAGCAATATTGTAAATTTTTAAATTTATCGATTCTTTCAGATATATCCTTTTTTGCTTCCTCTGCACTAGGCAGGTTTATAATATTAGAATTATAATCTTTTGCTCTCTCCTCTAAAATATTTATAATATTTTTTCTCTCTGCTGTAAGTTCAGTTTCTCTGTATTGATTTTGTATAATCTCCTTTAAATTATTACTGTCAACGGAAGCTATTTGCTCTAAATTCGTTTCACTGCTATTTATAAGTCTTTGAGATGAATAATTATAAATTATAATGCTAAGTAAAATCATTGGAAGTGAGACTAAAATTACTATCATTAGTGGTAATTTCTTTTTTAATAACATATCAATGTTAACCCCCGAAAGCAAAATAAGTAATCAATTACAACGATTATATCATAAGATTATACAAAAATCTTAAATTTTTATTAAATAATGTAGAAATTTTACATAATATTACTAAAAACACCTACTTAAGTGTTACACTTTTTACACTTAAGTAGGTGTTTAAAATTTGCTAATTAATTTTATTTTTCAACATCTGATGCAACTTCAGATAATGCTTTATTTGTATATTTATAATGTAATAACTTATGAGCTAAGCCTTTACCTGGTGTCCCAAAATAAGCTTCATACATCTTTAACAAAGCTTCATTTTCATGAGATTTTCTCTTTACAAAATGTTTATCTTGATTATAAAGCACAGAAGCTCTCACAGTTTTAATATCTATTTCTTCTAATTTTTCTGGAGTAACATGTGGTTGTCCACCACCATTTACACATCCACCCTCACAAGCCATAACTTCTATAAAGTGATATGTCTTATTTTTATATTGTTCTGATTTGAAAAATTCATAAGTATTCATAGCTCCGTTTATTACTGCCACGTTATACTCATTACCAGCTATTTCAACTGTTGCTTCCTTAATTCCTTTTAATCCTCTTACAGCTTGATATTCAACATTTTTTAAATCTTTTTTCTCAATAAAGTCTTTAGCTGATCTAAGGGCTGCTTCCATAACTCCGCCAGTAGCACCAAATATAGCTCCTGCACCACTATATTCTCCCATAGCAGGATCTGCTTCACTATCTTCAAGTTTTGCAAAATCAATTTTTGCTTCCTTAATCAATTTTGCTATTTCTCTAGTTGTTAGAACTGCATCGATTTCTCTTAAGCCGTTTATTTCCATATCTGGTCTGCCTGCTTCGAATTTTTTAGAAGTACAAGGCATAACTGTTACAGTAAACACATTTTTAGGATCTATTCCTGTAATAGATGGATAATATGTCTTAGTAGCAGCTCCAAAAATTTGCTGTGGGGATTTAGCTGATGATAAGTTACCTAAAAGTTCTGGATAATAATTTTCAGCTTGTCTAACCCAACCTGGACAGCAAGACGTAAACATAGGGAAAGGTCCATTTGAATTTATTCTTTCAACTAATTCTGTAGCTTCTTCCATGATTGTCATGTCAGCTCCAAAATTTATATCAAATATTTTATCAAAACCAAGCTGCCTAAATGCAGTATACAATTTGCCGGTTACATCTACTCCAAAACCCATGCCAAAAAGTTCACCAGCTGAAGCCCTAACAGATGGTGCCATTGCAACAATTACATGTTTCTCAGGATCATTTAACGCTTCTTTAACTCTATCGATATGTAACTTTTCTGATAGAGCATCTACTGGACATGCAATGATACATTGTCCACAAACTAAACAATTTGTATCATCTACACATTTGTTTCCTTCTGTACCGACAATCTTTTCTCCATCTTTTTCAATAAACTTCAATGTACATGTCCCTGTTTTCGTTGCACATGCAGAAATACATCTTCCACAAAGTATGCATTTTGTTCTATCTAAAACTAAAGATCTACTTCTATCATCTACAAATGGTGTTTTATCTGCAACAACATAAGGCTTTGATGCTCTTGCTTTAAATTTTATAACAAGTTTAAATAATTCGCAATTTTCTTTTCTCTTACATGGACCACATTTAAATTCATGTTTGTCTAGCATTGCAGATAATTTTTCTTTAACAAAGTTATTAACTCTTTCTGAATTTGTTGTTATAACCATTCCATCTTCTGCTATAGTATTACATGAAGTGGTTAATTGTTCTCTTCCTTCAATTTCAACGCTGCATACACCGCAGTTTCCCATTTCATTGCAATCTTTCATAAAGCAAAGTCTAGGAATTATTATGCCATTTTCTTTTGCTAATTGTAAAATTGTCTTATTTTCCTCAAAGCTTATATTTTTACCGTCAATTATAACATTTTTCATACATACACCTCTTGTTAATATATTCACAATCTCTACAATATTATAATCCATTACATACAAAACTTCCAGTCATTTAAGCATATAAATGGCTGGAAGTTTCAATAATTATTGTACATTGTTAACGAATGATATGTTTCACACATAAATCAATATTAATTTTAAGTATTTTATATAATAATATTAAAATTTACTTGTTTTTTATGTGAATTTATTATTTTTCTTTATATATGATTTTGCCATCAATTAGTACATATTTTGTTTTTGAAGCTAAAAGGAGAGGATTCTCATCAAAAATTGCAATATCAGCATCTTTACCTTTCTCAATACTTCCAATGCGGTCTGAAACACCTAAAATTTCAGCGGCATTTATT
>JAJXYA010000290.1 GCA_021780795.1 Bacillota bacterium
TTAAGCTCTATTAAAAGAGATGGAATAGATGAATTAATAAAATATCTTGTAGATAGAACAGATTATTTTACTGCACCAGCATCTACAAAGTTTCATTCAAATTTTGATGGAGGATTAGCATTTCATTCAGATAATGTTGTTGAATTATTAATTCAGAAGAATAAACAATTCAATCTAGGATTAAGTAATGATACAATCTATTTAACAGGATATTTACATGACCTTTGCAAATGTAATCTCTATGAAAAAACAATGAGATTAAAAAAAGATGAATTAACAGGAAAATGGATAGGATATGCTTCTTATGAATTTGATGAAAAAATTCCGTTAGGACATGGAGAAAAAAGCGTAATTTTACTTCAACAATTTGTAAAGCTAACATTAGAGGAGTGTTTAATGATAAGATGGCATATGGGAGCTTATGTACCTAAGGATGAATACAGAGATTACAATAAAGCTATAGAAATGCATAAATCAGTCCTAGCATTTACTAATGCTGATGCAGAAGCGTCACATTTCTTAGAGGAAGTAAGAGAACCAGAACTCTATCCAATAGAGGAATATAACAAATACGTAAAAGATAAAGCTATTAAGAAAAATAATTAACTATGTTTACAGTATTATGTATAAGTAATAAGAAGTATTTTTAAATAAAATGGAGCATAAGCGACTTGAAATGAATTTTTAAATGGATATAAGAAATATTGTCACAAATAGTAGCAATTTTAAAGATAATATAGTAAAATGTCAATGTTGTATGATAAAAATGTTTTAAGGTAAACTCAAAATTAAGTATTCTTAGGATTATATATAAACCTTAAAATTATAATATTTCAATTAATAGATTCTTTAAACCAATTCTAAGGAAACTAGAAATTAATTTAAACTAGAAAGGTTGTGATGTTAGGGTTGGACAACAAGCTGAAATTATACGGCTTTAACAACCTCACAAAAACACTTAGCTTTAACATCTATGATGTATGCTATGCAAAAAGTGAGCGCGAGCAAAAGGACTATATTGCTTACATCGATGAGCAATACAATTCAGAAAGACTTACAAGGATTCTGTGTGATGTAACAGAGAGTATTGGTGCACATGTGCTTAATATTTCAAAACAAGACTATGATCCTCAAGGAGCAAGTGTAACTATTTTAATATCAGAAGAGACTTTAGCAGTTAAGGAAATAGATGCATCTTGTAATAAAGGTGAAATCGACATTTTGAAGACAAGAGATACTGTTTTAGGACACTTAGATAAGAGTCATGTAACTGTACATACTTATCCAGAATATCATCCAGATAACTCAATTGCTACTTTTCGTGTGGATATTGATGTAGCCACTTGTGGAGAAGTTTCTCCTCTAAATGCATTAAACTACCTTATAGGAAGTTTTGATTCAGACATTATAACTATAGATTATCGTGTCAGAGGTTTTACTCGAGATGTTGATGGTAAGAAATTATTTATAGATCACAAAATAGCATCAATACAAGATTATATTGATGAAGGTACTTTAAAGAGATATGATGCTATGGATATAAATGTATATCAATCAAATATATTTCATACTAAAATGTTAATAAAAGAAATTGAACTTCAAAATTATCTTTTTAATAGGGATGTTTATGAAATTAGGCCAAAAGAAAGACTTGAGATTGAAAGCAACCTACGTAAAGAGATGATTGAGATTTTTAGTGGAACTAATATATATTGATGGGGGGATGAGTATAAATGAAAAATAAAGAATCCCACTCAAAAGCACCTATTTATGAAGCTCTAATTGAATATAAAAAGGCAAGAGTGGTTCCTTTTGATGTTCCAGGTCATAAGCAAGGACGTGGAAATGCGATGCTTAGAGAATTTTTGGGTGAGCAATGTCTTTCAGTAGATGTAAATTCAATGAAGCCTCTGGATAACCTTTGCCATCCAGTATCAGTTATAAAAGAAGCAGAAGAACTTGCAGCAGATGCTTTTGGTTCTAAATATGCATTTTTAATGGTAAATGGAACAAGTTCATCAGTTCAAGCTATGGTTATGAGTGTTTGCAAAAAAGGCGAAAAAATTATTATGCCACGAAATGTCCATAGAAGTGCAATTAATGCATTAGTAATTAGTGGGGCAGTTCCAATTTATATAAATCCAGGTGTTAATAAAGAACTTGGGATACCACTTGGAATGTCTGCTTTCGACGTTAAAAAAGCAATTAGAGAAAATCCAGATGCTAAAGCTGTACTTGTAAATAATCCAACTTATTATGGGATTTGCTCAAATTTAAAAGAAATTACGAAGCTTGCCCATGAAAATGGAATGTATGTTTTAGTAGATGAAGCACATGGAACACATTTTTATTTTGGAGAAAATATGCCAATATCAGCTATAGAAGCAGGAGCAGATATGGCTGCTGTTAGTATGCACAAAACAGGAGGTTCTTTAACTCAAAGTTCTTTCTTGTTATTAAACTGTGATTTGCATGTTGGATATGTTCGTCAAATAATAAATTTAACACAAACAACAAGTGGTTCATATCTTTTAATGTCATCACTTGACTTAGCAAGAAGAGATCTTGTGCTACATGGCAACGAAATATTTAAAAAGGTAACAGAAATTGCAGAGTATGCAAGAAGTGAAATAAATAAAATAGGTGGTTATTATGCTTTTTCAAAAGAATTAATTGATGGAGATACAGTTTATGACTTTGATGTAACAAAGTTATCTATATTTACTAGAGAAATAGGACTTGCAGGAATTGAAGTATATGATATCTTAAGAGATGAATATGGAATACAAATTGAATTTGGCGATATTGGAAATATTCTTGC
>JAJXYA010000327.1 GCA_021780795.1 Bacillota bacterium
CCGTCTAATGAAATATTTTTAGGATTAACAGTGGGTTTTACAACAACACTTTTGCCATTGCTACTGCAACCTACAAAATTTGCTATTACTACAATGCATACAGCAAAAGAAACAAATTTTTTCATGAAATTCCCTCCTTAATAGTGCCACCCACGTGGCAAGTGGCATCTTTAGAAAATTATATAATATCTTAGTAAATATTCACATATACCTCCATCACCGGTATTTTCTTTAACATTTGGAATATATACCCTGTATACTTACCTCAATGTTTTATTTTCAACACTATCTCTCCTTTTTTAAATTATCATTTTAAATTATACTAATGACCAAAAGAATCTATTAGCCATGGTGAATTTTTGTCTTTTCTCATTAAAATATATTTATATTGATCCTTCCCACTATCCCTTGGTCCTACCCCTTCTTTTTTATATTTAACTTCAAAATTCACTTTAAAAATAATTACATTTTCTAATTCTGATTTTTCTTTTTCCATATCTATTATCTGACTCTTTTTCCTTTGACGTAGATATATTTCCTTATTTGCTTGATTAGTGTCTTCAAATATATTTATAAGCTTAATATATTCTAAATTATCAAATCCCCAATGGGTTTCTGAAGAGTGGTATGTATCAGTTGTAAATGAACTCATACCTTCCAAATTTTTTTGATTATAGTATTTAAAAAATTCTTCTATAACTTCCTTCGGCTTTAATAATGGCATTTGAAATTTTTTATCCTTTGGGTTTTGGATTGCACATCCTGTTAAAATCATTAATAAACATAAAAGTATTATTTTAAATTTAATATTTTTAATAATAACCACTCCCTTTAAATAGTTATGTATAAACTTATACGTAACTAAATATTATTTCGTTCTTGTTCTTCATATAAATATTTGCATATTTTTTAAATATTTAACGTTAATATTGATTATTATTCCTACCAAAAAAGATGCCAGGTTCCACACACGTGGCACCTGGCATTTCTAACAATCCTCTTATTATCCTAGTATTCCATAGAAAGTATAAAATTTACTATTATATAAATTCCATTTAAAATCGCTTCTTCTGAAGCATCAAATTGGGGAGAATGAAGTGGATGAATTCCTTTATCCTTGTCTTCAATACCAAGCCTAAAATGAACTGCTGGAACCTTTTCTGCAAAAAATGCAAAATCCTCTGCAGCAAAGGTTTTTTCTAGTGGTAAAACCTTATCTGTCCCTATAAGTGCTTTTGTAATATTAATAAATTTATTAGTGAGTGATTCGTCGCTTATCAATGGAGGATATTCAAAATCATATTTCACTTCTACCCTGCAGCCATATTTTTCTGCACATAAATGCGAATTCTTTAATATATCTTCATATAGCTTATTTCTAAGTTCATTATTAAAAGTTCTAACTGTACCCGAAACCTCACACTCTTCTGCTATTATATTAGCTGCATTTCCGCATTGCATTGATGCAAAAGTGATTACATGTGAATCCAAGGGATCATTTTCTATTCTAGCTTGTATATTCATGCTCTGAATAAATTCTATAGCAGGATATATTGGATTTTTACATAGATGAGGCGTAGCAGCGTGGCCACCTTTGCCGATAAATCTTGCATAAAAATTATCTACCGAGGCCATAGATGGACCACTTGCTACTTCTATTGTTCCTACTTTCACATTAGGCCACACATGAAATCCAATCATATACTTAACCTGTGGATACTTTAGCACACCCTCTTTTATCATTGGCACAGCTCCACCGTCAGTTTCTTCACCAGGTTGAAAAATGAACTTTACAGCTTTATCAAAACCTAATTTTTTAAGTATTAATGCAGTTCCTAAAACAATAGCCATATGATAATCATGGCCGCAAACATGAGAAACGCCCTTTACAGGCAGTGCGTCCATGTCAGCTCTAACTGCAATGCAAGTATCTCCTGAATTTAAAGTAGCGGTAACTCCTGTCCTAGCTAATATCTTTGTGTCTATATCTAATTCTTTTAGAAAACCAAGAATAATCCCTTGAGTATTGTACTCCTCAAAGGATAATTCAGCGTTAATATTTAGTTTTTTTCTTAAATCTTTTATAGTATCAAGATTTTTTTCTATTAGTTCTCTAATATCCAAATCATCACTTCCTATAAATATATTTTAATAACATTTTAGAAGGAAAAATACCCACTTCTATAAGTGTAAGATACATACTATAACAAGGAGAAAACTTCAGTCAGAATATAATTCACCTTCTAAAGTTATTAATATTTCAGCATCGAAGATGATGATTTAACCAACAATTTCAGATAGTACTATCTCAAGGATAACTAAAGCCTCATCAAGTTCTTCCTTTGAAACATTAAGTGGAGGAAGTAATCTTACCACATTATCTCCAGCTGTAACCACAAGTAATCCCTTGTCAAAACACAAATTACTAAACTTCTTTGCTTCGGTTTTCAAGCTTATACCAATCAGTAATCCCATGCCTTTTACTTCATCTATTATATTATATTCATCTTTAAGTTTAAGTAACCTTTCTTTTAAGTATATACTCTTTTCTTCTATTTTATCTATAATTCCACCCTCTATTAGTTCTGTTAAAACTGCAACACCAACAGCACATCCAAGTGGATTTCCACCATAGGTGCTTCCATGGTCACCGGGTACAAAAGCCATTGATGCTTTTTCATTAGCAACAACAGCACCTATTGGAAAGCCACCACCTAAAGCCTTAGCTATACAGATTACATCAGGAATAACTGAAAATTTCTTATAAGCAAAAAGACTTCCGAGGCGTCCAATTCCACATTGAATTTCATCAAAAATTAAT
>JAJXYA010000489.1 GCA_021780795.1 Bacillota bacterium
TCCTCTAGCGAGTCTTCCATTTGTATTTTTTTAAATATATTGTGCAATTTCATTTTTACGTAAGTAAAAATTGGGAATACATTTTTTGAGAATCAAAATGTGAAAAGGCATTTTTACTTACGTAAAAAATTATTCTCTTTTTGTTCCATCTCTATTCCATCTATCACATTCTCCATCTATTTTGTCATTCTTATAAAAACAGTGTTTTTTCAGTTGTTCATTATCATACCAAGATTTATACTCTCCGTCTTTATTGCCATTTTTATAAAAAATAATCTCTTTTACATTTCCATTTTTATACATTTCCCTGTACTCTCCATTTAATAAACCTCTTTTATAAGAACAACGGAATTTGAGTCTTTCATTTTTATACCAATATTCATATATACCATCTGGCAGGTCGTTTTTATAAAAACAATGAATTTTGATATCTCCATTTTCATACATTTCTTTATACTCTCCGTCTAGTACTCCAACTTTATAAAAACAATGTTTTATAATATCTCCATTTTCATTCATTTCCTTGTACTCTCCATCTAATAATCCGTCTTTATAGAAACAATGTTTTATAATATCTCCATTTTCATATAATTCTTTATACTCTCCATCTAATTTCCTGTTTTTATAATATCCATGTTCACGTATATTCCCATTTTTATAAAATGTCTTGTATTCTCCATCTAGTATACCATTTTTATAGGAATGTATACTCGAAATAGTATTATCTTTATACCATGATTCAGATATTCCATCTGATTTACCATTTATATAAAATGAATGCATTCTTTTATTACCATTTTCATACCAATAGTCAAATTCTCCGTCTAAAAGACCATTTTTATAAAAACACTTTTTCATGATCTTATGACTATTTTCATACCATTCCTTATATTCTCCTTCTAAATTATCTTTTTTATAAAAGCAATGAATTTTAACATTTCCATATTTATACAATTTCTTGTACTCTCCATCCCTTTTACCTTTTTTATAAAATATTATTTCTTTTACATTTCCATTTTTATACCACTTTTTACATTTTCCATCCTTTTTTCCATTTTTATACTGGCATTTTGATTTCTTGTTTCCATTTGACCAATATTTTATTCTCGTCTCTTCATCTGGAGTATATATTACTCTATCTCCCTCTTGTTCTTTTCTTGTTTTATACTCTTGTAATGATAGTTTATCTCGTACCATTTCATAGACCTCTTGTAATACCAATCCCATCTCATGACCTGCTACAGTTTTATCTGGTCTTGTATCATACCATTTGATCAAATGATCAACTGTCTCTATTTTGGCATCTCTCAAATCTGTACTAGTCAATTTCTTGTACCATGAAATATGATGTAATAAAAATTGTAAATTCTCCAAATTAAAACTGCTCAATATGGTACTCAAAGCATCAGCAGCATAGGGATTCTCTGGTCTTATTCTATTTTCCAACTCTTCTGTTTTTACTTGTAATATATCGACCACCCTTGTTTCTTGTTTTCTTCCCTGAAATAAATCCTCGTATACCTTGTTAATCTCTTGTCGTTCTAAATCTTGTTCAGATAATTTTGGATAATGAACCTTTTTAGATTTACGCAAGATTCTCATTTCTTCTTTATTCCATTTTTCTCGAGTAAAAGGATTAAATCCATCCCGGATCAAATTAGGTACATCTTGGACTCGATCAAAACACCAAAATTTACCTGGAGTGTCTCTCATAGGAATATAAACCAATTCCATATCACCGAGTAGATCAACATCATCTCCCACCAGAGTAGTCTCATCATTACATTCACCCAATTTTTCTTTACGTGCTTGGTGTATCTCACGTTTCAATTCCTCTATATCTATAACAGCTTGGTATTTTGAATAAAGAAGGACAATCTGTTCTATTATTCGTTCTCTATCCGATTCAGATAAAGGAGGAGTATAATTGATCTGTAATCTATATGCTAGATATTCCAATTCAGATAGAGGAATTCTATCGAGAGAATCAAGATCAATAATACTCATTTATAATAACAAATGTTTTTCTCTATGAGAAAAAAAAATTATAATAGAGGGCTGGATATCAATTGACTAGCCAATTCAACATCTCGTTTTTCAACCGTTTTTCGTCCACTTGCAGTGGCAATATTGTTTGCCGCGTTAAACAAGTGGATAAGCATGGTCTCGATTGTCAGTTGAGCAAGATCGATACAATTACCTCCGAATCGCATATTTACATCGTCCTTGTTAGCCTTGTCCCTTACAATCTCGCGAGCTATACGAGCAAAATTGGTTCGAGGAATGGCAAAAGAGTCGCTATGCTTTTGCTGATAAGCGATATCTCGCTTGGTCTCGGTTCCAGTCTTGGAACGACGCATCTTGCCAACCTTGCGTTTTCTGGTAGAGCTACAGGTCTTGAATGTAGACTTGCTATTTCTATTAATACCAGCTACAAGATGAATATTCATAGTGGCCAATGTATCATAGACATCATTGGCAGAGATTGTAGATCGACCATGGTAGCGAGTTATCAACTGAGCTCGTTCAAGAACATGAACCAGAGAAGTCAATAGGGTCTGACGAGCAAAATCATATACATCACTCTTTATACGATAAACATTTGCACGTCTACCCAATCTACGAATAGATGATTGGGTAATATCTATCCCACTAGTATTAGACTTGTTTTCACTACGAGGCTTGGCCTTTTTCTGCGTCTTTTTTCCAGCCATACTAGATTATCGATAAATATGTTTAAATCGATTATCGCCTTTTGTTCTAGAGCAGAGATAAAAGAATAATTTAAAAAATAATATTTGGATAAAAAGTCTAAA
>JAJXYA010000342.1 GCA_021780795.1 Bacillota bacterium
CGTTCTAAAATTATATTTTTTATATATTTTTTCTATTGCTTCGCCTTTTGCAATTTCTCCAAAATTATATCCCTGTCTCTTAGATTCTCTTTCTAAAAGTTCTTTACCTTTTTCAATACTTTCATCTCTTTTAGCCTTTTTAAACCAAGCTTTGATTTTACTTTTAGCTTGATTGCTCTTTGTAATGTTAAGCCAATCAATATTCGGCCCCTTAGGAGTAGGTGAAGTTACAATTTCAACTATTTCTCCAGTTTTTAGATGATATTCCAAAGGTACCATTCTTCCATTTACTTTTGCACCCATGCACTTATGGCCTACATCTGTATGAATTCTGTAGGCAAAATCAATTGGTGTGGCGTGATGGGGTAGATTAATAACTTCTCCCTTTGGAGTAAATACAAAAACTTCATCTGAAAATAAATCTATTTTAAATCCTTCCATGAATTCTTCAGCATCAAAGGTTTCCCCTTGCCATTCAAGAATATCCTTTAACCAAGAAAGTTTGGAGTCAAAATTTTCATTATTATTGTCCGCTGTACCCTCTTTATATTTCCAATGAGCTGCAATACCATATTCTGCGGTTTTATGCATCTCATAGGTCCTAATTTGGATTTCAAAAGGTTTTCCTTGTGGTCCTATAACCGTTGAATGTAATGATTGATACATGTTCGGTTTCGGCATTGCAATATAATCTTTAAATCTTCCTGGGATTGGTTTATAAACCGTATGTACTATACCAAGTGCTGCATAGCAGTTTCCAATATCGTTAACTAAAATTCTAACTGCAGTCAAATCAAAAACTTGATCAATAGTCTTGTTTTTCGTAACCATTTTTCTGTAGATGCTGTAAAAATGCTTTGGTCTTCCATCTATGTCAGCCTCTATTCCAACCATATTTAAGTTGAATTTTAATTCCTGCATTATGTTACTGATATTTTCTTCTCGCTCAACTCTTTTTTCTGCAATTTTCCTTACTAAATTATAATATTCATTTGGGTTTAAATACCTAAGCGATAAATCCTCTAGTTCCCATTTAATTTTAGACATACCCAATCTGTGAGCTAGGGGAGCATAAATATCCAAAACTTCTTTTGCCTTTAGCTTTTGATTTGCTACTGGCATATATTTTAATGTACGCATATTATGAAGTCTATCTGCAAGTTTAATAAGGATAACTCTAATATCTTTTGCCATAGCTAAGAGCATTTTTCTAATATTATCAGCTTGCTCCTCTTCCTTAGTCTTATATTTTATCTGACCAAGTTTTGTTACGCCCTCCACTAAATTTGCTACTTCTATATTAAATTCCCTACTTACATCTTCAAAAGTATATACTGTGTCTTCAATTACATCATGAAGTAAGCCTGCAACAATTGTGCTAGTGTCAAGCCCCATTTCTGCCAAAATGCAGGCAACTTCTAATGGGTGCACAATATAAGGCTCACCTGACTCTCTCTTTTGCTCTTTATGCGCGGCGTAAGAAAAATTAAAGGCTTTAATAATAAGATCTTTGTCTACAGTATTACAATTATTTTCAATCTTATATAACAATTTTTCCAACATGGCTTTTACACTCCTAAAATCAAAGGCTGGTTTAATTAACCAGCCAATATTTTTTACTAATATTATATAATATTGTGTAGAATTATGCAATTTTAATTTAGTAATTTACTACACTAAATTTAAATAAGAATTAAATCATCACTTATACAGCTGTTCATCATTTTCCATGCTGCAATATAAAAAATTACTGAACACCTTTAAATATCATACTTTAAAAGTGACATTATATCATAACCCTGCAACTTGTCTTTTCCATTAAGTTCAGTTAATTCAACTACAAAGTTTAAAGAAACAACTTCTCCACCCATTTGTTCAATAAGTTTTGTTACTGCCGCAACTGTGCCACCCGTCGCAAGTAAATCATCTACTATAGCTACCTTTTGTCCAGGCTTTATTGCATCCTTATGAATTTCAAGTTTATCGCTACCATATTCAAGGTCATACTCAATTTCTATAGTGTCATAAGGTAACTTACCTGGCTTTCTAACTGGTACAAAGCCTGCACCAAGAGCATAAGCCACTGGTACACCAAATAAAAATCCTCTTGCCTCTGGTCCCACTATAACATCCACTTGTTTTTCTTTTAAATATGCTACTATAGCATCTATAGTATACTTCAGTGCATCTCCATCTTGTAGTAATGTAGTTACATCTTTAAAGCTGATACCTGCTTTCGGAAAATCTTCTATTATTCTAATACTATTTTTTAAATTCACGGTTATTCCCCCTAAAATAAAATCAAAGTGTACAAACACACGAACATTTTATTATTTTTATTTTTTTTCGTACACCACTCATTATATATTATACTGCCTTATATATGCAACATAAAGATTATGTAGTATCTCATTGAAGTATGAGACTATTTTTTAGTTCTTTATCTAAGTACTTTGATATCTGTAATGCTCTATAGCTATCTGAGGTAATAAATAATTCAACAACAATTTTAGCATTATCCATTCTTCCAACAGGATTGATAGTAGGCATTACAGTTAATGCCAATTTTGATACAGTATCTTCATTAATCACCTTAATGTTATGAGTTTTTATCAATGCGCAAATCCCATAATTATGTGTGCAATTTAATTGCTTTATACCTTCCTGGACAATTATTTTATTTTCACTGTCCAAGTTTACTTTACTAGAAATGGTACCTATCATCACCAAATCCATGTATTTATTGACGGATTTCATTTTGTAGTAAGATGAAATGGCTTGAGCTAGTTTAAAGGTCATTCCTGAAGTACATAAT
>JAJXYA010000077.1 GCA_021780795.1 Bacillota bacterium
CTCAAAAAAGCTTCTTGGTAAGTGCAAAACAAGGTGTAAATTTTGCCTGTGATAAAGGCGGCGGATTAGTATTTGACAATTCAGGAAATGTACAAGAAAAAGGTACAAAAGTTAATAATAATTAGGGTATTTAAGCTAAATATTTATTGCTATATCTAATAAACCAAAAAAGTATAAGTCCTAAGATAAGAAAGAAGGGATTTTTATGAATAGGGAAGAATCGTTAGAAGAATTTAAAGAAAAAGTAGTCAAAAATTTAGGAGAAGAAAGTGTAGCAGGTTTTGAAAAAAACTTTAAGAATAATGAAGAAAAAGTTAAAGAGCTGATAATAAATGGAATTAAAAGTTTAATAAAAAAAGCAATGGAGTCTAAAAATGAAAATAAAATAGCAGTTTTTCAATTTGAATTTCTTAGAATTAACATTATAAATGAATCTTATAAGATATTAATTCATGGTTATAATTCATTTTGGTATTTAGATTCTGATTCCATATATGAAGAGATAGATTTAAGCTTTTTATTTGAGCCTTTTATTAGCTTTAAGGAAAAATTAATAAAAGGAAAAAGAATTTATATGGGTAAGGTTAATGATTATGACATTCAAAAAATAATATTTGAGCTTACAGCAAAATGTTATATGGATATGTCAAAAACCATAAGGAACTGGTTTTGGAATTTAGATGAAGAGCAATGGATGCAGGAAATTTCAGTAGAAGATTTTTATGTAGTAAAGTGGAGTGAATATCAAGGAAAAAGTGAAACTCTCTTTTCCATGGACAATAGAGAAAAGAATATAAAGGAGCTTTTAGAATTAAAAAAGCAGCCTGAAGAAAAGTTACATTTTGTATATACTGTGTGGAAAAACAGCACCTTAGAAGATGGTGATTTAGCAAAACAAAATATGTTATTTATTAATTTTAAAGGAAGTAAGCTTAAAAATATAAACTTTTCAGAATGTGACATAGTAAGAGGTCAATTTAAGGATACAGAAGTAAAAAGATGTACACTTACAAAATGCAGTTTAATAGGGACATCTTTTGAAAATTCCAAAATTGAAGATTCTGATTTTAGTAATGGAGATTGTACAGGTGTGGATTTTAGAAAATCAGAACTTAGATATGTAGACTTCTCAAACGCTAATCTTAAAAATTCAAATTTCATAAATGCAAAGTTTAAACATGTATCTTTTGAAGGAGCAAATTTAGAAGATGCCATATTTAGCTCTAAAGATATTCCATTTATTAATTTAACTTCAGAACAACTTCAAACTATATATATAGATGGAGGAGAAGAAATATGAAGTACTTTGTCTTAAAGCAAGATAGAAATCTTGAAAAGGCAATTGAAATAGAAGATTTTAATAATAGTCAAAAGATGACTTTGTTAAAAGAGGATGAAGAAAAATATAAAGATTGTACAAATGTGCCTATTAAAGGAAATAAAAATAGTGTTTATCCTGACCTTATACAAGCACCAGTACTACTTATTTCAGATAAGCTTCATAAACTTTTCAAATTATATGAAAACACTGTAGTTTATAAGATAGCAGTATTTTCAGATTTAGAAAGTAAGAAGCAGAAAGTATATAGATTAGTTCTGCCAGAATTATTAGATGCATTAAGTGATAAGGCAGTTTATTTTAAGAATGGCTGGATAGATAAGATAGTTTTAGATGCTGATAAAATTGGTGATTGCAATATATTTCAGATTAAAGCAGGTGTAGATTATTACTTTATAGTGTCTCTTGATGTAGTGGAAAGTATGCTGAAAAGAGGATTATTTGTAGGCATTAAATTTGAGGAAGTTGAGGTGGTATAAGATGGCAAGTGAAAATGAAGAGAAATATGGAGCTTTGGCTGGAACAGCAATAAATGAAGCTGAAAAAGGCGTTAAGGATACAGTAAATACAGTAAAGCAAACAGCTTCAATGGCAGAAAGAGTTGGAGGTTTTCTTAAAAGAGATATTGGTAATGAGATAGATTGGCTTAAGTTATCTCCAGAAGAAAAAGCGGCTGAGAAAAAAAAAGAGAAACAAGCAGCAGATGAAGCTAAAGCTGCTGAGGAGCAAAAGAAAGCAGACGATGCAAAAGCTGCTGAAGCTGAAGCACAGAGAATAAAAGATCTTCAAAAAAGCTATATAGTTCATACAGCAGCTATTACATGTAGCTGTGCACTTCATGAAAGTTATGTTGTAGTTCCAACTAGCCATGGAGAATTTATACATGGAATTCCTGAATTAAATATAGGAGATAGTAAACCTGAAATAAATGTAAGAAGTTTTGGAATATGCAAAAGTCCTCAAAATCCAAGTGTACAAGCAAATGCTAAAAAAATAGCAGATGAAATTAAAAATAGACCTAAAAGTTTTACAGAAAAAGTTATGGATTTCTTTTCAAAACCACCAGCTCAAGATGTAGGCAAAGATTTACTAGCACAATGTGTAGGTGTATGTACTCCGATGATAGCTACAGAATGGATAGACGGAAAAGAAGACGTTCTTGTTGATGGAAAATCAGCATTACTTGGAAAATGTAAGCTTCAATGTTCATACGGTGGGGAAATTAAATTATATACAAGCGGGCAAAGAGAATAGGAAACCATTTAAAATTTATAAATGAAAAGGAGGGACTATATAATGCTAACATATAAGAGTTTAAAAATAGAAATACCTTATGATGCAATTCAAGTGGAAGATATAGATATAATAGAGCCTATTAATGATCATGCACATTTGAAGCTAAATGTGTTAATAGAAGAAGGAAAAATATTAGAGTATTTAAATAAAAATGTTAGTGAG
>JAJXYA010000033.1 GCA_021780795.1 Bacillota bacterium
CCAAATTAATATAAGCTTTATCCTTTTTTCCTATGAAATGCCAAATGCCACTGCTAAAAGCACATTTACAATAATGTTGTTGCATGAATAAAAAATTTTTTTAAAGAAACAATAGTAACAACTGTAAATTTTTATAATGTATGTCCATAATATGTTATGTAATTTTATTAATAAAACTACATAGCTTGCCTCCACTATACATACTTTAAGGATGGTGATTACTTGAATCAAGAATATGAAAACTCTAAATTAAATACTATTGTTTTGAGCCATGAGTTTATAAATGTGGTATCTATTGATGAGCATATACTTATTGAACTTACAGAGTCCCCTTCTACAGGATATTGTTGGCACTTTACTATCTCAGATCCTTCTATTCTTGCCTTAGAAGAGAAAAAAACATTTGATTTTAACAAGCCAAACATAATAGGAGGAAGTCTTCAAATTATTTGGAGATTTAAGTGTTTGAAAAGCGGTGAGTGCAAAATAAACTTTGCTTATTATAAAAGTTGGAAAAGAGAATCTTGTTCTTTAGATGAATATACATACATAGTAAAGGTAGAGTAACAATTTTTATAGAGTAACTTAATAAAAAAATGAAAATATCCTCATTAATAGGGGATATTTTCATTTTGTAATAAATTTTTAAGTTAGTATCTCATACCCGGTTTCAGTAACACGTATGGTATGTTCCCACTGTGATGACAATGATCCATCTGCTGTAACTGCAGTCCAGTCATCTTCAAGAACATCAGCTTCTGGAGCCCCAATGTTAATCATAGGCTCAATAGTGAAGGTCATATTAGGTAGTAATATCATACCCTCTCCCTTCCTACCTATGTGAGGTACAAAGGGTTCTTCATGAAATTCTAGTCCAACACCATGTCCACCGTAATCATAAACTACTGAATATCCAAGACTTTCTGCATGCTCTTGAATAGCATGCCCTATATCTCCAAGGGTATTGTATGGTTTCACCTGCTCTATACCCTTTTCTAGACACTCCTTTGATACACGTACCAAATCTAATGCTTCTTTAGAAGCTTCTCCAATTATATACATTCTATTGGCATCCCCATAATAACCCTCTAATATACACGTCACATCTACATTAACTATATCGCCATCTTTTAGAACTGTGTCATCAGGTATACCATGGCATATTACATCATTTATTGATGTACATACGCTCTTAGGGAACCCAGAATAGCCTAGTGGTGCTGGATATGCATTATGTTCAACAGTATATTCATGCACCCAAGTATTTATTTCATTTGTGGTTACTCCTGCTTTGATTCTCTCACCAACCATATCAAGTATCTCGTGAGTTAGTTTGCAGCTTTTTCTTATACCATCTATTTGTTCCTCTGTTTTCATGATATCTCTAGGTATTTTATAACCTACTTTTTTCTCTATATTGCTAATAAATATATCCTGGTCCATGTGGCACTTTTTATATTTTTTACCACTGCCACACCAACAAATATCATTTCTTGATAATACGTCCATTATATTTCCTCCCAATTAAAATTATTCAAAACATCAATTTCAACTACCATTTAGTTATAAATATATGTTTATTGTTAAGTAATCTTGAATTTTCAAGCTTATATGCTATATTGATGATTTCATCTTTTATTATAGTTTATAATTTCAAGTATTCAACCTTATTTTGAAAAACTTTTTGTTAATTACTCTAAAGTATGTATGAAATATGAGTACACTATTATTTTAGTGTCTTCTCTATTATTTCATTATCTTTACCCATCAAAGCTCGAGTACTCTTCTCGGAATTTTCAGCTCTCCATACCGCTATATCCTCATTAAGATTGTATTCTTCTTTACTTGCCAGTGCATCAACTAGCGGCACAACTTCATAAACTAATCTACTGTCAGCACTATATCTATGTACCCACGTAGGTATATAGGACACCGCACCTATTGTAATATCCTTAGAGGTCTTATTCTTCTTAAGCTGTATATTTACTATGATCCCATCTTCCGTATACCTATTGTTAGTTCTTTCATATTGTTGATTTGAAATAAAATTCCCCATAGAGTAAACCACCAAAGATTTTTTCCCTGTTTTTTTCGAGGTTATAAACTCAATGGGTTGAATAACATGTGGATGACTTCCTACAATAACATCTACCCCATAATCACATAACTTACTTGCAATACTTGTCTGATGCACATTAGGTTGCCTTTCATATTCATTTCCCCAATGAATAAAGAAAACAATAGCTTCTGCTCCCTTATTTTTCATTTCATCAATTTGCAGCTTAATTTTATTTAAATCCTCTTCAATGTATTCATAACTAAAAGTATTTAATAGCTTTGTAACATCACTAGGAATTTCAATTGCATTTAAAGTCTTATTTTTACCCTTTCTTGGTGTTTCGTAGCTATAGCTTATAACTCCTATCTTTATGCCTTTAACTTCCTCTATTATGTAAGGCTTTTTATCTAAATTTTCCCTTGTGCCAACAACTTTAAGCTTTCTTTTTTCGATTTCTGCCACTGTGCTAAAAACTCCAGCACTGCCCCTATCAATAGTGTGATTATTAACCGTAGATAAAATGTCAAAGCCACAATCCTTCAAAGCATCTACTATGCTACTAGGAGAATTAAAAAGTGGATATCCTGTATATTTCTGCTTTTCTCCAGCTAAGGTGGTTTCTAAATTTGCAAGGGCCATATCTGCCGATTTTATATATGATTTTACATATTTAAAATTATTGTCAAAATTATATTCTCCTGTACCCTCATTAAACTGT
>JAJXYA010000306.1 GCA_021780795.1 Bacillota bacterium
TATTCTTAAACAATGTAATTGATCAAGGTATTTACTATCCATTAGGAATGCAAGCTACATTAAGTGCTGGAAAATCTATTTACTTCATGTTAGCTTCAAACCCAGGAGCAGGACTCGGATTATTACTTGCATACTCTTTATTTGGAAAAGGTGCATCAAAGAAAACAGCTCCAGGAGCTATAATAATACATTTCTTGGGCGGAATACATGAAATATACTTCCCATATGTATTAATGAAACCAATATTAATCCTAGCAATGATCGCTGGTAGTGCTTCAGGTATAGTAACATTTAGTTTGTTTAAAGTAGGTCTAGTTGCAGGGCCAAGCCCAGGATCAATATTTGCATATATGGCATTAACACCAAAAGGAAATTTCCTCGGAGTAATTGCTGGAGTATTTGTAGCTGCATTAGTAAGTTTCTTAGTATCATCTTTTATACTAAAAACATCTAAAGATCAAGATGAAGAAGAGTTTGAAGAATCAGTTAAGAAATCAAAAGAAATGAAAAGTGAAGGAAAACAAATATTAAATGCTGCATTAGTAAAACCAATTCAATTTGTAGCTTTTGCTTGTGATGCAGGTCTTGGAAGCAGTGCTATGGGAGCAAGTGCATTTAGAAAAAGAGTAGAAAAAGAAGATCTAACAATTACAGTTAAAAACTATGCTATTGAAAAAGTTCCACAAGAAGCAGATGTTATTGTAACTCATAAGAACTTACTCGGCAGAACTAGTGCAGCATGGCCAGAAAAACGTATAGTAACCATTGAAAATTTCATGAAGGATGTTAATATAGAAGAATTATTATCAGAGTTGATTGAACAAAAAGCAAAATTATAGACAATAAGGAGACGTTGACTAATGAAAACTAGAGCAGCAGTTCTCGCTGGGAAAAATAAAATATATATAAGAGAATTTGAATTGCCAGAAATTACAGAAGATGAATTATTAGTAAAGGTAATTTCAGATAGCGTATGCTTATCTACTTACAAAGCCTTTATTAGGGGAGCAGAACATAAAAGGGTTCCGGAAAATGTATCAGGGCATCCTGCAATTGCAGGACATGAATTTGCTGGAATCATAGAAAAAGTAGGAAGTAACTTAAAAGATAAATATAAAGAAGGACAGAGATTTGTACTGCAACCTGCAATGGGACTTGAATCAGGTTACTCACCAGGATATAGTTATGAATACTTTGGTGGAAATGCTACCTATTGCATAATTCCTAAAGTAGCAATTGATTTAGGTTGTGTACTTCCCCTTAATGGAACATACTTTGCCAATGCATCTTTATCAGAGCCTATGTCATGTATTATAGGAGCATTTCATGCTAATTACCATACAAAACAATATGTGTACGAACATTACATGGGAATAAAAGAAGGTGGAATGGTTGCACTCCTTGGTTGTGCCGGGCCTATGGGCTTAGGTGCAATAGAATATGCAATTAATGGAACCATAAAACCAAGATTAGTAGTAGTCGTAGATATTGATGAAACGAAATTAAATAGAGCAGCCAGATTAATAAAAGTAGAGGAAGCTAAAGAAAAAGGCGTTGAATTAATATACTTAAATACTAAAGATATAGATGCAGTAAGTGAACTTATGAAGTTATCAGGCGGCAAGGGATATGATGATGTATTCGTATTTGCAGCTGCAAAACAATTAATAGAAGCTGCTGATGATATTTTAGGTAATGATGGCTGTTTAAATTTCTTTGCCGGCCCAACAGAAAATAATTTTAAGGCACAATTTAACTTCTATAAAGTTCACTATGAAGGGACTCATATAGTTGGAACATCAGGCGGGTCAACAGGAGATATGTTAGAGTCTATTGATTTATCTGAAAAAGGGCTAATTAACCCATCATTTATGATAACCCATGTTGGAGGATTAAATGCAGTTCCAGACACCATAAGAAATTTACCTAATATTCCAGGAGGCAAGAAGTTAATTTATCCTCATATTGAAATGAAACTTACCGCAATTGAAGACTTTGAAAAGTTAGGTAAAAATAACGAATTTTATAGGAACTTATCTGAAATATGCAAAAATAACAACAATGTCTGGTGTGAAGAGGCAGAGAAGTTCTTGCTAGAAAATCTTTAAAGCAAATCATAAAAGAAAGGGGCTGTTGCACAAAGAATAAAATTACAATGTGTTGTATTAGATTTTTGAATTTTGAAACAACCTATTGTGGTTAAGTTTCGTAATGCAGAGCCCCTTTTTAAATTTTAGAATACAAATTTAGTAATTGGAGGAAAAAAATGATTAAACATGAAGTTATAATATCACCATCAGTAATGTGTGCAGATTTGTGTAATTTAGAAAAAAGCATAAGGGAAATTGAAAAAGAAGGTATTGATACCCTTCATATTGATTTAATTGATGGGTATTTTAGTCCAAGCATGCCTTTAGGTATAGATACAGTTAAAAGTTTAAGAAAAATCACAGATATGAATTTTGATGTACACATTATGTCTAATAACAATGAATTTTTTATTCAAGAAATGATAAAAATTGGAGCTCAGCAAATATCTTTTCATTATGAAAGTAGCACGCATATTGACAGATATCTTAATCTAATTAAAAAGAATGGGATTAAAGCTGGCTTAGCACTAAATCCATCAACACCTCTTAGTGTTTTAGAATACTGTCTGCCTCAATGTGATACAGTGATGCTCATGTTAATTAATCCTGGATTTGCAACTGACAAAAATGAAAAGCAGATAGCTTATGCTGAAAAGAAAGTGGCAGATTTATATAAATTAATTAAAGATAAAGGATTAAATACACGTATTGAAGTAGATGGACGAGTTTCTTTAAATACAATTCCAGGCTTAGTTAAAGCAGGGGCAGATATGTTGGTTGCAGGCAGTACAAGCTTATTTATTCCAAATCAAAGCATTGCTGAAAATAAAGCTTTAATGGAAAAGAGCATATTAGAAGGATTGAAAGGTAGAAAGGAGATTTAAAATGATTAAGTTTACTCATATTTCTAAGGAAATTGTTAAAGAATTAGAAGAAACACTAGGGAAAATAAACGATGTTGAAGTAGAACAATTATTTGAGAAGATACAAAAGGCAGACAAAGTTTTCTTTGTTGGGGTAGGACGTGTGTTGTTATCCTTAGAAGCTATTGCAAAGCGTTTAGCCCATTTAGGTGTTAACGGTATTGTTGTTGGTCAGATTACAGAACCGGCCATTACAGAAAAAGACTTATTGATTGTAGGTTCTGGAAGCGGGGAAACAGCTTTCCCTTTAGCTATTGCAAGGAAGGCAAAGCAGTATAATGCAACTGTTATCCATATTGGCGCAAATCCAAATAGTTCTATGAAAGAATTTGCAGATTACTTCGTTAGAATTCCAGTTAGCACTAAATTAAATTTACCTAATGAAGTACCTTCCATTCAGCCGATGACAAGTTTATTTGAGCAAAGTTTGTTACTACTGGGAGATACGGTTGCTTTAATGATGATTAAAGAAAAAAATATTGATATGCCAAGTCTATGGCAGTATCATGCTAATTTAGAATAGAATTAAAGGAGATGATTTATATGCGTGCATTACATTTTGGTGCTGGAAATATTGGAAAGGGGTTAATTGGATACTTATTAAACAAATCAGGTTATGATGTTTGTTTTGTTGATGTTAATCAAAGTGCCATAGATAAAATCAATAGAAATAACAGATATCTGGTGGAATTATTAGATGATGAACATACAGTTGAAGTTATTACACCTGCATCTGCATTAAACAGCATTACTCAAAAGGAAGAGGTTTTAAATTCAATTGCTCATGCAGATATTATTACTACTTCTGTTGGAATAGGAAACATTCCACGTATTGCTGAATGTATTGCGAAAGGGCTTTTGAAACGTATTGAAATCAATAAAAATAAAATAAATATTATTGCAAATGAAAATGCAATTAATGCATCATCAACTTTAAAGAAGGAAGTTTTTAAATATCTTTCTGATAAAGAAATAAATTATATTCAAGAATATGTAGCTTTTTCTAATACAGCAATAGACAGGCTTGCCTTATCAAAAGAAAACACTGATGACGAGATTGCCGTGGTTGAACCAATATTTGAATGGGTTATTAATAAGTCTGAGATGGTGAAGTATGATATGCCATCTATAAAAGGAGCAACATATGTTGCAGATTTAGCACTATATATTGAAAGAAAGCTGTATTGTGTAAATATGGCCCATGCAGCTACAGCATATCTTGGATTTATAAATGGAGAAAAAACTATTCAAGATACTTTGAAAAACCCTGAAATTGAATCTTTTGTAAAAGGTGCACTTAATGAAACAGCACAATATTTTATTAAAGAATATAATATAAATTCAGATGAAATAAATACTTTTATTGAAAAAATTTTAGCACGTTTTAAGAATAAGAATATTAGTGATGATATCCTGCGTGTGGGCAGATCGCCAATAAGAAAATTAGGAATAAATGAAAGAATTGTTGGGCCGACTTTAAAGTTATATAATTTAGAATATCCAGTTAAACATATGGCAATGCTGGTTGCAGCAGCACTATTATTTGATAATCCTGAAGATGAGGAATCTGTTGTTCTTAAACAGTACATTAAAGAAAATGGTGTTGAAAAGGCAATAAGTCATTTTACAGGAATAACCGATGGTTGCTTAACTATTATAATAAAAAATAATTATTGCCAATTAATGACCAATTCTCAATGCTAAATTAAAGATTAATGCTCAATGGTCAATGATTAATTGTAAATGAGGGAGAAAAAGCCGCAGGCTTTTTAAAAATAAGACTTAGAAAACCTGCGGCTTTCAACCTTAATTGATCATTGACAATTGATAATTGAAAAATGAATGAAAGAGGTTTGATATGAATACAAAAGAATTAAAGAAAATAGCTAAAAACGTAAGAATTAACATAATAAAAGCAGTACATACAGCAAAATCAGGACATCCAGGGGGGTCATTATCTGTAACTGATATATTAACGGTATTATATTTTGATAAAATGAACATTAATCCACAAGAACCTTCGTTAGAAGATAGAGATAGATTAGTATTATCAAAAGGCCATGTAGCCCCAGCTCTTTATGCGGTACTTGCAGAAAGAGGTTATTTCCCAAAAGAAGAATTACTTAAATTAAGAAAAACGGGAGCAATGCTTCAAGGCCATCCAGATATGAAATCAACACCAGGTGTCGATATGTCAACAGGTTCACTTGGACAAGGTTTATCAGCTGCAAATGGTATGGCACTGACTGCGAAACTTGATAAGAAAGACTACAAGATATATGTAATTCTTGGTGACGGCGAAGTTCAAGAAGGACAAATATGGGAAGCTGCAATGAGTGCTGCTCATTATAAATTGGACAATATAATAGCAATATTAGATTATAATGGATTGCAAATTGATGGTTCAAATGATGAAGTTATGGGAATAAGTCCAATTGATGAAAAGTTTGCAGCATTTGGCTGGAATGTATTAAAAATTGATGGACATGATATAGAAGCGATAGGCAGTGCAATAGATGAAGCTAAAAAAGCAAAGGATAAACCGACTGTTATAATTGCAAAAACAGTAAAAGGCAAAGGCGTGTCATTTATGGAAAACAATGCAGACTGGCATGGAACGGCTCCGAATGAAGAACAAACTAATAAAGCGTTAGCAGAATTAGAAGGAGGAGAAGCATAATGAGTATTGCAACAAGAGAAGCTTATGGACAGGCGTTAGTTGAATTAAGCAAAAATGAAAAAGTAGTAGTATTAGATGCAGATTTAGCAAAAGCAACAAAAACAATAGAATTTAAAAAAGCATGTCCTGAAAGATTTTTTGATATGGGTATTGCAGAGCAAGATATGGTAGGAACAGCAGCAGGTTTTGCAGCAAGTGGCAAAATTCCATTTGTCAGTTCATTTGCAATATTTGCAGCAGGCAGAGCCTTTGAACAGATTAGAAATTCAGTATGCTATCCAAAATTAAATGTAAAAATAGCAGCAACTCATGCAGGAGTAACTGTAGGGGAAGATGGTGGTACTCACCAAGCTGTTGAAGATATAGCATTAATGAGAAGCATACCAAACATGGTAGTATTAAATCCAGCAGATGATATAGAAGCAAAAGCAGCAATATATGCATCAACAGAATATTATGGACCAGTATATATAAGACTTGGAAGGGTAGCAGTACCAACAATTCATGATGAAAACTATAAGTTTGAAATTGGAAAAGGTGAAATTTTAATAGAAGGAAATGATGTTGCAATTATTGCAACTGGAATAATGGTTGCAAAAGCAATGGAGGCTGCAGAAAAATTAAAAGCAGAGGGAATAAACGCTTCAGTAGTTAATATTTCAACTATAAAACCTCTAGATAAAGAATTGATTGTTAAAATAGCAAAAGTAGTAGGAAAAGTTGTAGTTGCAGAAGAACACAGCGTAATCGGTGGATTAGGTTCTGCAGTCTGTGAAGTATTATCACAGGAAGCACCTACAAAAGTAAAACTTGTTGGAATTAACGATGTATTTGGACAATCAGGTGCACCAAATGAATTATTAGAATATTACGGTTTAACAACTGATAAGATTATTGAAGCTGTAAAATCATTTTAATATAGCTAATTTAGTGCTAGGACTTCATGGTATAATTTTCTCAATTCCTATTACAGAATTTTTAACATTTTTATTGGGAATTACATTATATTTTTATAAAAGAAATGCGGCTGGAGATATTGAGATGGAAGAGATAAGTTTGGTATAAATTATAATATTTTGACATCTATGCTAAATTAATGGCGGAAGTGTTACATCTGAATATGGTTAGCCTGAAAAATCATATAATCCTAATTCAAAAATAAGAGTGATTTTTGAATCAGGATTATATAAAAAATGTATGGTAAAAAACCTGAAATAAATGCAATATGTTTATATAATTTTATTTCACAATATTAACAGTTCCTTCTTTTCTTGGTGCAGCTTTTGGAGCTTCCTTACTGCTAAATCCTAAAGCAGCTGTGCCAGACACTTCATACCCTTCAGGAATACCTAGTTCTGTAAGTATACTTCTAACATTAAGATCGTCTGCTGTGACAGATAGTATGTGTATCCAGCATGAGCCAATATTAAGGGAATGAGCAGCTAAAAAGATATTTTCAAGTGCTACTGCACAATCAGACACCTTTGTAATTGCGTTCTTATTTTTCTGAGACCTAATGAAAACAATATGCAAATATTCAAAGGAGAGCAAGAGTTTATGGAGAATTAGCTCATTTAAAAAAAGTTGCTTCTGTTGAATATTTATTAGAACCTAACATAAATAACCTAAAAAGGTTAATGATATGTTAGGTTATTTTCTATGTATTTATCTATACACTAAATATTTTTAGATGTAAAATTAAGAAAAGGAGTTGCGAATATGAATAGTATATGTATTTTTATGGAGCAACTTCAATTAAAAATTAAACAGGAGGTGTAATTATTTTGAATATAAAAAACGATATTCCTCCAGAAGAGAATAAAGATAAAACTGAAGAAGATTCAAGTATAAGCCAAAAAATAAATGATGAAATACATGAGGATTTTAATAATAATAATAAGATTTTCAGATATTTAAAAGAGCTTTCAAATCATATTTCGTTTCAAGATAGGAATAACGCTGTAAGCAAGTTATTTAAAGATTTAAAAGATATAAATCCAAATAGTGTTTTGGCAAAGTATTTAAACCAAAAACCAATAGAAAAAGTTGATAATAATAATTTTAAAATAATTCCTTTTGGATTTAACATAAGTCAAAAAGAAGCAGTGCAAATGGCTTTAAGTAATCAAATCAGCATTATTGAAAGTTCTTCTATAACGAGTAGGACAGATGCAATATTAAATATTGTTTCAAATATTGTCATAGAAGGTAAAACAGTAGCTGTTGTTACTGACAATAATTTTTCCACTTCAAAACTTTTTGAAATGCTTAAACAATCTGAGATTGATTTTATAGCAGCAAATTTAATGAAAAATAAACCTGATTCGTCTGAAGATAAAAAGGGAGAAGAGCTTGGTGAAAATAGAAATTTACAAAAGGAAAGAGGAGAGCTTAAAGATATACAAAATACTTTAGGTGAAATATTAGAAAATGAAGATAAATTGATTATAATGCAAATGCAAAAAGCCAATTTAGCCAATGAGAATTGTGAATTTGATAATGGAAATCAATCTAATCTGCCGGCCTCATTATTAAATCAAAGTGCAGATAAAATTATGTCCTTGTTAGAGGAATACACTATGCTTATAAAAAATGATAAGGATATAAATTTTTTATATAAAATTAAATTTTTATTCAAATACAGCATTTCTAACTTTGAGTTTTATAATAATAACTTTGAAATGATAAAAAGATCTCTTATAAAGAGATATAACAAATTAAAATTAAATGAAATAGATGAAGATATTGATAGTTTAAAAAATAAGCTGGATAGATATAATATTGAAGATGAAATAAAAAATCATAAAGAAAAATCTTTGGATATATTAAAAGGAATACTATATAAAAAATATAAAAATATTTTTAAAAATGATGAAATAAACAATAAATTAAGAGATATAATTTGCAAATATCCAGCAATAATTACGTCAACTAATTCATTTGTGAATTGTGTAGTTCTTGATTATTTATTTGATTATGTGATTATAGATGAAGCTTCAAGATTAGATATTGTTACAGGGGCTTTTATTTTATCAAGTGCAAGAAATGTTGTTGTTATGGGTGATTATAATCAGTTTTTGTGTGGTGGGGATGAAAAAACAAATAATGAATACAATGAAATTTACAGAAAATATGAATTAAATGAAGCTTATAATTATTTAAATAATAGTTTGCTATCTTCAATTAATAAGCAATTTGTTGATGTTCCTAAAATGGTTCTAATAAGACAATATAGAGATACTAAAAATTCATTAGATTTATATAATGATAAGACCAGCATTTTACAAAGAGGAAAGCTCTATTGAAAATCAGATGAATTTAAAGGCTTAATCTAATTCATTAACCTTCCAAATCACCTTTAAAACTTAGAATTTTGATTCTTTGATTGAACTCATCAAACTTAATTCTAGCACTTCCATTCTTTATTTTTAAAAATTTATTATAAGAATCGAATTTTTTAGCCATACTATTTTCAAGAGGTGACTTTAATGATTTTAATTAAAAATATTGATACATACAGTCCAAAGCATATTGGTAAGAAGGATATCTTGACCACTTTTGATAAAATTGCATATATTTCAGAAAAAATCGATTTGCCATCTAGTAATTTTCCAGAAACTGAGATTATAGATGGCTCAAAGCTTACAGCTATTCCAGGAATTATTGATTTACATGTTCATATAACTGGAGGTGGAGGAGAAGGGGGATTTATTAGTAGAGCACCAGAACTTATGCTTACGCAACTTACAACAAATGGTATTACAACCTGTGTTGGTCTACTTGGCACTGATGGTATTACAAGAAGTATGGGAAATCTTATTGCAAAAGCAAGAAGTTTAGAACTAGAGGGATTAAACACTTATGTTTGGACTGGTTCCTATAAGGTGCCAACTAGAACAATTACGGATAGTGTTAGGGGAGATATTATATTAGTTGATAAAATAATAGGTGTAGGAGAAATTGCAATTTCTGATCACAGATCAAGTGAACCATCAGACCAAGATTTAATCCATTTAGCTGCAGAAGCACGACTAGGCGGTATGCTTTCTGGTAAATGTGGAATACTACATCTGCATGTTGGAGATGGTAAAAATGGAATAAATCCATTATTTTACATGAGGAAAAATTCTGAAATACCTTTTAGTAATATTTTACCTACCCATATAAATAGAAATTCTTTAGTTTTTAAACAGGCAATTGAGTATGCAATGGATGGTGGATTTGTGGATATAACTACAAGCATAAGGCCAGAAGGTAACGATGAAGTGGATCCTGTAGATGCATTTTCACAACTTTTAAAACACAATATTTCACCTTATCAAATTACAATGAGTTCAGATTCGGGAGGTAGTTCTCCTATATTTGATAAAGAGGGTAACCTAACAAAATTTGGAGTTGGATCACCAAGTTCCAACATTGAAATTTTACAAAGCTCTATTAAAGCTGGAATACCTATGGAGTTAGCTCTTATTCCGTTTACTTCTTCACCTGCCAAATTACTTAAATTAAATGGAAAGGGTAATTTAATTGAGGGAGCTAGTTCAGATATCATTTTGTTAGATGAGAATTTAAAAATTCATTCTGTTATATGCAAAGGTAAGCTTATGGTTTATAATTACAAACCCATTGTCTTTGGGGCTTTTGAGAATAATAAGTAATTTTAGATATTATATGGTTATTATAGTGTCCACATCTAAAATTCAACTTATACATTTGCAAAATTGTCAATTATCAATACTCAATTGTCAATGTTGAACATTGATAATTGATCATTAAAATTTCATGCATAAATTTGATTCTTATTGAGGATCCCTATATAGATAAACAGATATAAAGTTGTACTTATTCATTAATTAAATTGGTAATTTAAAAGTACTAATTGTCAATGCTCAATGCTTAATTGTTAACCATTGAGCATTGATAATTGAACATTGATAATTAATCACCAAGTATAAGTATGATTTACAATGTGGGTATCTATATTAAGGCTTATCAGACAATATGTATATATAACTAAAATAAGGAGTGCTGTTTATGGACATTCATAATATTCAACGTCAAGAAATAGAAAAAATTTATGGGAAGGTTAGCCCATTTGAATTTAAAAATAAATTAATTAACCTAGCGCAAGCGCAAAAAGAAAAGAGTGCTCATACACTATTAGATGCTGGACGCGGAAATCCAAATTGGACAGCAGCAACACCGAGGGAAGCTTTTTTTAATTTTGGTCTTTTTGCTGTAGAAGAAACAAGAAGAGTTTGGAATGATGGTGATTTAGCTGGTATGCCAAGAAAAGAAGGAATTGCTGACAGGCTTTATGAATATTTGCAAAAACATAAGGATATGCCAGGAACAACACTTTTAACAAATATAATTGATTATGGAATTAAGCGTCAAGGGTTTGATGATGATAGCTGGGTATTTGAACTGGCTGACGCAATTATTGGCGATAATTATCCAGTACCAGATAGAATGCTGATTCATATTGAAAGCATTGTTCATGAATATCTTGTTCAAGAGCTTTGCTATAACAAACCTCCTGTCGGCAAATTTAATATTTTTGCTGTAGAGGGTGCCACCGCAGCAATGTGCAGATCG
>JAJXYA010000141.1 GCA_021780795.1 Bacillota bacterium
TGTGCTTATGCCTTCAGTCTTAAAAATATTTTTATTTTACGGAGGATAAAAATGATATTATTTGAGCATGTGAATAAAATTTACAGTAACGGATTCCACGCACTTAACGATATTAATTTATCTATTAATCAAGGAGAATTTGTAGCAATTATTGGACTTTCTGGTGCTGGAAAATCTACTTTGATTCGAACTATCAATCGAATGCATGACATATCGTCAGGAAAACTTCTTGTAAATAACATAGATGTAAATACCTTAAAAGGTAAAAAACTTCGAAATTTTCGTAGAAAAATCGGAATGATATTTCAATCCTTTAACTTAATAACTAGGACTACCGTCATAAAAAATGTACTCTCTGCAAATGTTCCAGATCTTCCACTATGGCGTTCTATTTTAGGTATATTCCCAAAGAAAGATTGGATTTCTGCACTTGAAGCATTGGATAAGGTTGGAATATTAAATAAAGCTTACTCTAGAGTTGATCAACTATCTGGAGGACAACAACAGCGTGTAGCTCTTGCAAGAACTTTAGCACAAAATCCTAAGATCATATTAGCTGACGAGCCCGTAGCCTCATTAGACCCAATAACAGCTAAGCAGGTTATGTCAGATTTCAAAAGAATAAATCGAGATATGAATATTACTGTACTAATTAATATTCATCATGTTGAACTCGCTTTGCAATATGCTGATAGAGTTATAGGCATTAAAAATGGAAATATAATTTTTGATGGCAGCTGCGATACTGTAACAAAAGAAGTGTTAAATGAAATTTATGGTGAAAAATTGGAGGAAGAACCATGAGAAAATATGAGCTTTCTAACGGAAAAACAGTTATAAAACCTCGCTCCTATTTTGTATTAATAATTTTAATATTGTGTACATTTACCTATATTTCCATTCAAGTTACAGGCTTTGATATGAATGTGCTTATTCAAAATGGAAATCAATTTTTTGTAATTTTAAGACAAATGTTTCCTCCTAATACATCTTATACGAGTAGCATATGGATACCGCTTATAGATACTATAAAAATGTCACTTTTGGGCTCTTTTATAGGAGCAATTTTAGCGATGCCTTTTGCTATTTGTGCCTCTACAAACATTGTCCATAATTCAGCAATTGTAAGCATATTAAGATTTTCTTTAAGTCTTGTGAGAACCATTCCTACTTTGGTTAGTGCTTTAATTGCAACATACATTTTTGGACTTGGTACCATGGCTGGAACGACTGCTATAGCTATATTTTCTTTTACTTACATTGGCAAACTACTTTATGAACAAATTGAAACAGTAGATATGGGAGCCTTCGAAGCTATGGAAGCCCTTGGTACTAATCGCTTTAGAGCATTTATCTTCTCAATCCTTCCACAAATTATACCTAGTTATATTTCTATATCCTTATTTTGTTTTGAAGGAAATGTTAGATATGCTTCAATCCTCGGATACGTAGGTGCAGGAGGGCTAGGACTTATTTTAAATGAGAAAATAAGTTGGCGGCAATATGATAGTGTAGGAATGATATTAATAATGTTATTTATAACAGTATTTATCATTGAAAGTACTAGTCACTATATAAGAAGTAAACTTTCTTAGGAGGGACTTTAATGAATATAATTGAAAAACAATATGAAAGCAGACAAAAAAATTGGATATATCAATTATTAATTTTACTAATTATTATTGCTTTATTAGTATGGTCAAAAAGTGCTTTTCAAATGAATATAGGAAAAAATAATGGATTTAAAGTAGTTCAAAATATCATATTAGGTATTTTACATCCTGATACAACTATATTATTTGATTTTTCAACCCAAGGAATCCCCTACCTACTTTTTGAAACCATGTGTATAGCTTTTTTAGGCACTATTGTTGGAGCAATTATCTCTCTACCATTTTCTTTTCTTGCTTCAACTAATATAGTAATTAAACCAATAGCCTTGATAGGTCGTTTGTTTGTCATGGCAGTACGTACAATCCCAGTTTTCGTATATGGACTTATGTTTATTAGAGTAACAGGGCCTGGACCTTTTGCTGGAATATTGACAATGTCCATTTGTTCTGTAGGTATGCTTACTAAAATGAATATTGAAACTATAGAGGATTTAGACATAGGAATATTAGAGTCCTTAGATGCGGCAGGCTGCAATACCTTTGAAAAAATTCGTTATGGAATTATTCCACAATTAATTCCCAACTTTTTATCAACTGCAATATACAGATTTGATATGAACTTAAGAGATGCCTCTGTGCTCGGTTTAGTTGGCGCAGGCGGAATTGGTGCACCACTATTATTTGCTATGAGCTCATATAGGTGGAATCAAGTAGGTTCTATTCTTATTGGCTTAATTATTTTAATTTTAATAATAGAACTGTTTTCTACTAAAATTAGGGTGAAATTAGTAAGAGGGTAATATTTTATATAACAAAGGAGCTAACTAAATGCAAACTATTTCAAAACCACTTGAACTTACTGGAGCAAAAAATGTTCGTGAACTTGGAGGCTATAAAACTAAAAATGGTAAAATCACTAAATTCCATTCATTTCTTAGGGCAGATGCACTTCACAATTTAACTGAAACTGATTGCAAAATACTATACGATTATGGTGTACGTTGTGTAATTGATCTTCGTTCTATGGATGAAGTATTAAGAGAACCAGATAAGTTAATTACTTTTTACAAAGATATTGAATATATACATGTTCCCATTCAAGACCATGTCCGTGCTAATCGTTATTCAGAGGAATTTCCTCCTAGTATGTGGCAACTTTACTGCTGGCTCTTAGACGACAGTAAAAAAAGCTTCTTTACTATTTTTAAAACTATGTCAAAATATCAAGATACTTGTGTAATTTTCCATTGCTCTGGAGGAAAAGATAGAACTGGCACTATAGCAATGCTGTTATTAAAATTGGCAGGTGTCGATGATGAAACTATCATTATGGATTATGCTGTTACTGAAGAACTAATGAAGGATATCTTTCCAAGACAATTAGCTGATTTAGAATCGCGGGGTCTTATAGTGCCATCTTATGTAATGGAATCACCTCCAGAAAATATGGAAATAACACTAAAATACCTTTATGACAATTATAGCACCATAGAAAATTATTTTATTAAAATTGGTTTTCAAGAAGAAGATGTCAATAACCTTCTAAAAAAACTAGTTGACTAACCCGGCACCAAAGGGGTCAGGCACCAAAGGGGTCAGGCACCAAAGGGGTCAGGCACCAAAAAATCATAAAGTCGTAGGCATTACCTACGACTTTATGATTTTTCTTTTTTGTAGTTTTTCTTATTTTATTCCTGTAATTTTTCCTTTTAATGCCTTTAATCGCCCATTAACATAATTGATTAATTCAGCTCTGTCATCTTTAATTTCTGCTGGCGCATTTGAAACTATACTAATTATATCAAGAGTGTTAACTTTAACAACATCTGCAATTTCATATGCAATACATTTATTCTTAACCTTCCAATATGTAGTGTTAAATTCATCTGCCTGTCTTTTTGTATAATAACCCTTTTCGATTCCAAACTGAAATAAGTCCGCTGCAGCCTCTAGTTCTTCAAGATCTCTCACCTGTAAAGTCTCGCTTACAAGCTCCTGAAATGATTTCATTTAGTCCACTCCTTTGTTTTAGGATAATAATATTGTAGGTAATGTATTAGTTATAATCAACCTCTATTTTATCCTATAATACCATGTTATATTTTTATAATTTCATGGTGGTTTTTATAAAGATATTATATCATAAAAATATATAATATCAAAATTAATAGATTGGCCTTTTCATTTCATATTATGAAAGATATTTCGAAACACTTTATAATTTACCTTCACTTTTTAACTTACTAGCAATTTGAAGATTAACCATAAGCACATTAACTGTAGGTTCTCCAAAAATTCCAAACGCTTTTCCTGTAGTATATTTATTTATATAGCTTTGAAGTTCACTTTTATCAATTCCACTTGCCTTTGAAACTGCATCTATTTGAATCTTTGCCGCTGCAGGACTTATATCCGGATCAACTCCTGAGGCTGATTCAGTTAATAAATCGGCTGGAATATCTTTTTCTTTAACATTAGGATGCGTTTTTAAAAAGCTTTCTAGATCATTTTTTACTCTATCTACTAGCTGCAAGTTTGAAGGTGCTAAGTTAGATCCTCCAGAAGTGACACCGGAATAATTTACCTTCCCATTTTTGTCTGGTTTTATATCTGAAGCAGTATATGTGTTATAATTAACTGCTGATGGTCTACCTACAAAGAATCTTGGATCTGTAAAGCTTTGACCTATTAGCTCTGATCCTACTGTCTTCCCATTAAAAGCAACTAAACTTCCATTCGCTTTATTATTAAAAAATATTTGTCCTATTCCTGTCATTAAAAGTGGATATATTATTCCACAAATTATCATGAAAACTACACCTAGTAAAAATGAAGTTTTTAACATTTTCTTCATAATAAAATTCCTCCCTATTAAGTGAAAAAATTAATTTCACCTAATTTATACATAATATATAGTTACCCTAGATTAAACATTCTAAGTAATGGTGTTATACAAATATCTATAATTTTAATTCCTATAAAAGGTGCTATAACTCCACCAAAACCATAAATTAAAAGATTTCTTGCAAGAAGTGCCTCAGATCTCATTGGCCTGTATTTTACACCTTTCATAGCTATTGGTATCAATGCTGGTATTATTATTGCATTAAAAATCAAGGCAGAAAGTATAGCACTATGAGCCGTGGATAGCCTCATTATATTTAAAATCTTCATTTTCGGAATTGCTACTATAAACATAGCTGGAATTATTGCAAAATACTTAGCAACATCATTTGCTATTGAAAAAGTAGTAAGTGCTCCTCGTGTTATTAAAAGTTGCTTTCCTATTTCTACAACCTCTAAAATTTTTGTTGGATCTGAATCTAGGTCTACCATATTTGCTGCCTCTTTTGCTGCTACAGTTCCACTATTCATTGCAAGACCTACATCTGCTTGCGCAAGTGCTGGAGCATCATTTGTTCCATCACCTGTCATAGCTACCAGTTTCCCTAATGCTTGTTCTTTTTTTATTACATCGATTTTATCTTCTGGTTTACACTCTGCTATAAATTCATTAACTCCTGCTTCTTTAGCAATAGTTGCAGCTGTTAATGGGTTATCTCCAGTACACATAATTGTTTTAATTCCTATTTCTCTTAATCTTTGAAACCTTTCTGGCATTCCTGGCTTTACTGTATCTTTTAAATATATTACCCCTAAAATATCATTATCAGAGCAAACAACAAGTGGTGTTCCTCCAAGTTTAGATATTTTATCTGTTACTTCATCTAAATCCTTTGGAATTTCACCTCCACGCTCTGCCACAAATTCTTTAATGGCAGAACCAGCGCCTTTTCTTATTTTTCTTCCATCTGTGAGATCTATTCCACTCATCTTTGTTTGGGCTGCAAATTCTATAAATTCTGCACTTTCATATGACTTTTCCTCTACAAAAATACCAAGCTTATTAGCAAGTTCTACGGTAGATCTACCTTCTGGTGTGCCATCCTTTAAGGAAGAAATCAAAGCTACTTTTGTTAACTCCTCTTCATTATGATTATCAACAGGTAAAAATTGTGCTGCAAGTCTGTTACCAAAAGTTATTGTTCCTGTTTTATCCAATATCATCGTATTTACGTCGCCACATGCCTCTACTGCCTTGCCAGACATGGCTATAACATTAAACCTTGTTACTCTATCCATTCCTGCTATACCTATAGCTGATAAAAGTCCCCCAATTGTTGTTGGTATCAAACATACTAAAAGTGCGACTAATGTAGAAACTTGGAGAGAAACATTTGAATAACTAGACATAGATGGCAGTGTTACTATGACGATTAAAAATATTATTGTTAAACTAACTAAAAGTGTAGTTAGTGCAATTTCATTGGGAGTTTTTTGTCTTGATGCACCTTCAACAAGACTAATCATCTTATCTAAAAATGATTCTCCTGGTGTGGCAGTTATTTCAACCTTTAGCCAATCGCTTACTACTTTTGTTCCTCCAGTAACAGAGCTAAAATCTCCTCCTGCTTCCTTCATAACTGGTGCAGATTCGCCAGTTATGGCTGATTCATCAACAGAAGCTAATCCTTCTACTACTTCACCATCGTTAGGTATAATATCTCCCAATTCAACTAAAACTGTATCACCTTTTTTAATATCTGATGCACTAATAACTGTAAATTTACCACTTTCATCTAATAGCTTAGCTTTAGTATCTTTACGAGTTTTTTTTAAGCTATCTGCTTGAGCTTTTCCTCTTCCCTCAGCAACCGCTTCTGCAAAATTTGCAAATAACACTGTTATAAATAAAATAAATGTAACTATGCCATTATATAATGCTAAATTGGTTCCAGTATCTCCATATATATTAGGAAATATCGTTGCTAAAAGTGTCAATACAAAGCCTATTTCCACTACAAACATTACTGGATTTTTCATCATATATTTTGGATTCAATTTTATGAAGGATTCCTTTACCGCCTGTTTAAATATATCTTTTGTTATAAACTTTTTCTTATCTTGTTTTGTCATGATAAACCTCCTATTACTAATGCCTAAAACAGATTTAGATGTTCTGTAACAGGTCCAAGTACCAACGCTGGTAAAAATGTTAGTGCACCAATAATTACTACAATGCAAATTAAAATTATGACAAACTGAAGATTGTCTGTTCTAAAGGTACCTATACTTTCTGGTACCGACTGTTTTGAAGCAAGAGAACCTGCAACAGCCAATAATAATATCATTGACAAATACCTTCCCAAAAACATTGTTATTCCAGTAGTGACATTCCAATATACATTATTCACACTCATACCTGCTAAGGAAGATCCATTATTTGCAGCTGCTGTAGTATATTGATAAAGAATTTGAGTAAATCCGTGAGCTCCGGGATTGCTTATTGCTGAAAGACCAGCCGAAAGCTTTAGTGCAATAGCTGTTGGAATTAGTATTAATATTGGATGTATTAATATGGCAAACGCTACCAATTTAACTTCTTTTCCTTCTATTTTCTTTCCAAGAAACTCTGGAGTTCTTCCAACCATTAAGCCACATATGAAAACAGTTATTATTGCATACATTATCATTCCCATAAAGCCGACACCCTTACCACCAAAAACAACATTTAAAAACATATTCCATAATGCTACTAACTGTCCAAGAGGCATCAAAGAATCATGCATTGTATTCACTGCTCCAGTTGTAAATGCTGTAGTTGCTGTTACGAACAAGGAACTTTGTGCTATTCCAAACCTAACTTCTTTACCCTCCATAATTCCCATTGCCTGATTTAAACCTATATGTGCAAGTGCTGGATTACCTGCCTTCTCAGCAAAATAACATACTGGGAGCATAATTACAAATAAAAATGCCATTGCTCCAAAAATTGCCCATCCTTGTTTTTTATTTTTTAACATCAAACCAAAAGTATAAACTAAGGAACTTGGTAAAAGCATCATTGCTAATATTTCTAGCAAATTTGTTATAGCCGTTGGATTTTCAAATGGATGTGCAGAATTTGCAGCAAAAAAACCTCCACCATTTGTCCCTAACTGCTTTATTGCTTCAAGACTTGCCACAGGCCCAAGTGCCAAGTCTTGAAATTTACCTTCAATCGTAGTTACCGTTAAATTTGCGCTTAAGGTTTGGGGTACACCTTCTGCAATCAAAACAAAAGCGAGTATTATAGAAAAAGGCAAAAGTACCCTAGTTATAACCCTTGTAAAATCAACAAAAAAGTTTCCGAATGACTTTTTCTTTCCTATAATACCTCTCATAAAAGCAAGGGCTGCAGCAAATCCCGTTCCTGCTGCTACAAACATAAAAAATGTCATAACCACCATTTGACTTAAATATGAAACTCCATTTTCACCTGCATAGTCCTGAAGATTTGTATTTGTTATAAAACTTATAGCTGTATTAAAAGATAAACCTTGTTCCATATCTTTTATTTTATTTGGATTTAAAAATAATAAGCCTTGTAACCTTAATATTATATAACCAACAATACAAATAATTCCGTTTAAAATTATTACTGCAAGTGCGTATTCCTTCCACGTCATTTCATAGCTTTTATCTATCCCTGTAAATTTATAAATCATATTGTCTATTTTATCGAAAACTACATCAAACTTTCCCTTTTCACCTGTTGATACTTTATATAAATAACTCCCAACAGGAATTACAAGTAAAAAAGCAATTAGTAGCACTATACCGATTTGTATCATTCCCAATTAATTCACCTTCCTAAATTAAAATTTCTCTGGATTAAAGAGAACATAAAACAAATATAAAAACATAAGCATAGCAACAAAAATTAAAAATATCATTTTACCACCTCCAAATTAGGTACAATTTTTCAAAGCTTAGCTTTACTTATTTGACTTCCTGCCCAATTTAAAAAAGGTATTAAAGTAATAAAAAGCACCGATATTCCAATTAGAAAAATTATATCCTCCATCAAAAATCCTCCTATCTTTTATTAACTCTCTATCACGCATATCTGATTATAATACACTTCTTTCTAATAAATAAAACTGTATAAAATTGCATCTCTTATTTTATCCGACTTATTAGAAGTTGTTATATTAATTTATTCTTGTTTTCCATATTAATATGTGCTTTTTTCTCAATTTATTATTAGCACAATAAATTGACTTTATTCTGCTTAAAATCTATACTTAAACCAACTCAACTATAAAGGTGGTTTTTTTCCTTGAAAACTTTAAAAAGTAAGTTTACCTTTTTTAATCTTGCTGTTGTAATATCTTTAGTTTTAATTATAAGCTTTGTATCAACCATAAATTTTTTAAATATAAGAAATCAAATCGATAACTTAATGATAAATAACTATAAAAGTATAAAAGCATGCAATAATATGCTACTAGCTTTAGAAGAAGAGAATAATGGAGGTTCGTCACTTTTAAAATATAATTCCACTTTTTCATACCAACTTAATATTGAAGAACATAATATTACTGAGCCAAATGAAAACCACTATGTGGATATATTAAAAATAGACTATAATAACTTTTACAATGCAGAAAACATGTCTTTAATTAAAAATTCTTCTCTTTTTAATAATGTTAAAAATGACTTGAATGCTTTAATTACCATTAATGAAACTGCAATGAATAATAAAAAAAATATAATAATTTCAAATACCGAGATATCTGTTTTTAATATATTATGCTTCTCAGTTGTTTCAATATTAATAGGTTTCATAATTTCTACCTACTTTACAAATAAATTTTTGAAGCCAATTTTTGCACTTATTAAAGCTATAAAAACTATTAAGGACGGTAATTTAGATGTACGAGTACCGATATTGTCTAATGATGAACTTGGAGAAATGTCAAAAGAATTCAATAAAATGCTCTTGAGACTTAAGGAATTTGAAAACAGCACAGCTGGAGAGCTTATGGATGAAAAAAACAAATCCATAGCAATAGTAAAAAGCATTTCGGATCCTTTAGTAGTTTTAACTCCCAAATGCAATATGACACTTTTAAATAATAGCTTTGAAAAAATTTTTAAAGTAGCTGAAAAAGATGCATTATATAAACCTTTCTTTGACTTTCTAGACAATAAAGAATTATATAAGCATATTCACGATGTGCTTGAACAAAAAAAAGAAAATTCAAAAATAATAGAATTCCATAAAAATAAAGAAGAATACTTTTTTAATGTTATAGTATCTCTAGTTAAAGATATCCATCAAAACATTACTAGTGTAGTGGTGCTTTTTCAAAATGTTACTACTCTCAAACAACTAGAAAGGCTTAAAACAAATTTTGTTTCCACAATTTCACATGAATTTAAAACTCCTCTCACTTCAATTATGATAGGAACAAGTATAATCTCAAACCAACAAATTGGTTCTTTAAATGAAAAACAAAAAGATATTGTAAATGCTATAATTGAAGATAGTGAAAGACTTTCTGAACTTGTAACTAATCTTCTTCAGCTTTCCAAGATACAGACAAATGAAGAAGCATATAACTTCTCAAGTTGCTCTATTAATTCCATAATTGAAAATTGTGCTAAAGCTTTCTATGAACAACTTTCTGCAAAAGATATTAAACTTGAGCTTGAGGTTGGTAACAAATTACCAAAAGTAATTGCTGACAGCGAAAAAATTTCATGGGTAATAAATAACCTTATTTCTAATGCTTTAAAATACACAACTGCTGGTGACTATATTATTATTTCTGCCAAGGTTAAACTTGGTGAAATGCATATTCTTGTTAAAGATACTGGTATGGGAATTCCTGAACAATATAAAGAAAAGATATTTGATAAATTTGTGCAAGTTGTTGGACGAGACAGTGAAATTAGAGGCTCTGGTTTAGGGCTTACTATTTCCAAGGAAATAGTAGAAAGTCACAAGGGGCATATTTGGTGTGAAAGCGAAGAGGATAGTGGAAGTACTTTTACTTTTACTTTACCGCTTGAATAATTATATGGAGGATAGCTATGAAAAAAGTTCTTATCGTAGATGACACTAAAAATATTCGTTTACTTCTTACTACCTGTTTGGAATTATATGGCTTTAAAGTGTTTTCTACTAATAACGGAAAAGCCGCAATTGAACTATTCAAAAATGAAAACTTAGACTTGGCATTTTTAGATATAAAGTTGCCAGAAATGAGTGGCACAGAAGTTTTAAGAGTCATTCGAAATTTAAATATAAACACGCCAGTTATAATAATGACTGCTTTTGCTACCGTAAAAAATGCAGTTGAATGTACAAAACTTGGTGCTGTCGCTTACCTTCAAAAACCCTTTACTGCAGAAAAGGTTAAAAACGTACTATCTGAAATATATATTTCTCTCGATGATAACATTTTAGATAAGCAAAAAAAAGCTGAAGATTTAATTATTTGTAACAAATTAAATGATGCTTATGACCTACTAAAAAGTATTCTTTCATTAGATCCATGTTGCAGTAAAACATATGAACTTATTGGCAAAGTTCACGAATTAAAGGGTGAAGAAGATAAAGCAAAAGTTTTTTTTGAAACTTCTAAACAACTAGAGAAATAAACCTTATAATCTTTTAAAGAAATAAAAAAGCATCATATAAAATATGATGCTTTTTGGTTGACGAGAGCGGTTTGCTCGCGTATAATCGTTCGCATGAAAACAAAACAAACCTACACTCTTTCCGAAGAACTGGCCGGTCAGTTGACTGACATTGGACAGAGGC
>JAJXYA010000457.1 GCA_021780795.1 Bacillota bacterium
CTTCTGGTTTTGAGTAGTCTGGATATAGTGAATCCCCCGGCCATACTTCATTTACATAAGGAAGCCCATCCTTATCTGTAGCAAAATAATTATTTTTAATACCTTGCTCATATATGTCATATCCCTTGTCTTTTTTAACGCCGGGATCAATTATTGTAACAAGTTTAAAGCCCATTTCTTTAAGTTTTCTTATCATTAATTTAGGGTCTTCAAACTTTTCTTTATCCCAAGTAAATACTCTATATCCATCCATATAATCAATATCTAAATACAGCACGTCACAAGGTATGTCTTTCTTTCTAAAGTTTTCTGCAAGCTCCATTACTCTACTTTCTGGTGCATAACTCCATCTGCACTGTTGATAACCTAAAGTCCATTTTTGTGGCAATGGCGTCTTGCCTGTGAGATATGTATATCTGTCTAATATGTCTATGACCTTTGGCCCTGCTATAAAATAATAGTCTAGATTGCCATCGTTTGCACCAAAGTAATAGTACTTAGAATTTTCCTTACCCATATCAAAGTAGGATTTAAAAGTATTGTCAAAAAATATTCCAAAAGCTTGTTTCTCTCTTAGAGTGATGAAAAAAGGTATAGATTTATAAAGAGCTTTATGGCTTTCCACATGTGGAGATGGATCATCCGTATTCCACATTTCATATTGATAGCCATGTTTATTTAAAGGCCCTGTCTTATCTCCAAAGCCATAAAAGTACTCATTTCCCTTCATGGTCTTAATTACTTCAACTTTATGTGTAGCGTAATTCTTTTCTATTTTGTGTCCTTCTCCCTCACCAATACTGCCATTACCACGTCTTACGAAAGGTTCCCTGCTACTTCTATAGTCTTCACAAAGTAGTATACCGTTTGCATCAAAAAAATCCACCTTAAAATTATCATATATAAGAACCTTTACAGCTTCTGTAGAAATTTCTATTCTATCTTCACATTGAGTTACTTTTATATCACAATTTTGAGCTATTTCACCTTCAATAGCCCTAGAGAAATGTTCCTCTCTTTTAAAGGCTGCAAATACATTTATTATGTATGGAGTTATTACTTCTATCTCTCCTATTTTCTTTTCAAAACTTATTTTCACTTTATTTCCCAAACGCTCAAAGCTTTTAATCTTTCCAAACATCCTGTATCTTACCTTCTTTCCTAGGCACATTCCAATAAATAACTAGTCAGTACGAGATGGAGATTTGACTTATTATTTATTTTCACGTAACTAAATTCATATTCAATGTTTTTTAACTTAATCCCTTATATAATAATTTATTCCGTACTTTAAGTCTATGGCTTTTAAATTTTATATAGATATGCACAAATTCAACATATTAAATTTGTGCATACTTATAGAATAAAGGCATATATCGCTATGTATGCAGATCTCTATGCTAAGAAATTCTGTACACTTTGCTCAATATGCCTTTTATTAAACTGTGAATTTTATACTTTATTCAGTTTTACCTGTAAAATGAAAATCTTCTATTTTCAATGCAGGCACATAATTAAATCCAAAAGCTCCTGGAACTTTAGTTCTTTCGGCGCTTATGCCTGTAACCTTATTGAAGGCATGTAACATACTTTCTGTAAATCTCATATTTTTTACAGCACCTTTGATTTCACCATTTTCAATTAAAAATAATCCATCTCTTGTAAGGGCTGTTAAAATAGCTTGTCTTGGGTCTACTATATTCATGTAATGGAATCTTGATACAAGAAGACCTTTCTTTGTAGACTTTATAAGTTCTTCTGAAGTATCATTTCCACCTTCCATAACAAGATTTATAGGTATGCCACCTTCACCTGCGTAGCCAAAGGAATGGCCTGTAGGTTTTACATCGTCTGCAATGGCAGTTTTTACATCATATGAAAGCTCTTTAGCCACACCATTTTCAATTAAGTTTAAGCTAGTCCGCGCATATCCCTCAAAATCAAAATAAAGAGGCATAGTATTTTCATTTTTAACATCATCTCTTATAGTTATGTTTTCACCAAAAACCTTCTTCCCAAGCTTTCCAGTAAGAAAACTTGTTCCTGTTCTTACATCCTTTGCACTAAAGCCTATAAAACTCATATACATTAAAAGGTCCCCTACTGCTAAAGGCTCTAAAATTACATCATAGCTTCCTGGTTCTATAGAAGTTGGGTTAACACCCTTTTTGCATTTACTATACGCATCCTTAAAGCTTTCTACTACGTCTAATTCCTCAGCTTTATTTGTACTATATTCTACATAGCCTGAAGCCCCATCTTTATGCATAACTACTGCATTAAAGCTTACTGTATCTATTCTTGCATATCTTCTAACATTTTTATTGTTACCCATGCAGATGCCAAGAGTTGTTAAAGATAAGGCTCCTGCAGCTGTATAATCTTCCCCTAATAAATCAATACCTTCTTTTATGAGTTTTGCTCTATTTAGGATATTGAATTTTTCTAAAAGTTTAGCCGCTTCTGAAAGAGACAAACCATTGTCCCCTGAAGCAATTTCTAAAGGATAAGTAAGCTCAGGAAGTTCTATTTCTCCCTCTGGTAAGAATTTTAAGTTTTCCTCTGCATCTCTTACTGCTTCAGTCAACCCTTCTTCCGATAAAAGATTTGTCGTAACTGATGCTATCTTTTTATCATGAATAGCAGTAATAGTTACGCTATCCTCTGCATTGTATACATTTTGATGAATCTCCGAATTTGCAAAGCGAGTAAGTCCTTCTTCTTTACACATTATAGATACCATAGTGTAATAATTGCATTTACTTAAAA
>JAJXYA010000202.1 GCA_021780795.1 Bacillota bacterium
CCCAGAAACTATATTACCGCTATGTAATTTAGATGAAAATGAAAATTTGAAAATTTTAGATACTATCGATGATATGGCTAGCAAAGGATTAAGAGTTATTGCATTAGCAGATTTAATAACTTCTACCCTTAATGATAATTTAGAGCAGTATAGTTTATGCTTTAAGGGGTTAATAGGCCTTCAAGATCCACCAAAAGAAGGTGTACAGGATGCTATAAATGTATGTAGAAAAGCTGGAGTACGAGTAATGATGATAACAGGTGATTATTCTAAAACAGCTATAGCCATAGGAAATGAAATAGGTCTTAATTTTAAAAATTGCGCTATTACAGGAGACGAAATTGATGCTATGACAGAGGATGAACTAAGTGAGGCAGTGAAGCATTGTGATATTTTCTCAAGAGTAATTCCAGAACATAAAATGAAAATAGTTAAGGCACTTAAAAAAAATGGTGAAATTGTTGCAATGACTGGAGATGGCGTAAACGATGCCCCAGCTCTAAAAAATGCTGATATAGGTATTGCCATGGGAAAAAGAGGAACAGAAGTTGCGAAGGAAGCTGCCCACATGATTCTAATGGATGATAATTTCACAACAATAGTTCACTCCATAGAAGATGGAAGAAGGGTTTTTGATAACATTAGAAAAGCTATGGTATATATAATGATAATTCATATTCCTATTATGACCTTAGCATTATTTTCACCTATTTTTAACTTACCACAGATATTGTTACCTGTTCATATTGTACTTTTAGAGTTAATTTTGGATCCAACTTGCTCTATAGTTTTTGAAGGTGAACCAGCAGAGGATTATATAATGGAACAGCCACCCCGTTCACCAGAAGAACCACTACTCACAAAAAGTTTAACAAAAAAAGTTTTATTACAGGGTACAACAATGTTTTTAGCAGCATTTTTGCCTTTCCACTATATGGTTGATTCAGGTTTAAGTGCAGACTATGCAAGAACTTTTTCTTTAATGAGCTTGATAGTTGGAAATGTTATTCTAGTGTTAGTTAATAGATCTAATACTAAGTATCTAATTAGTCTTTTCAAGGAAAAAGGTAGTAAAGCTAGGCTTTACATTAATAGTTTAGCTTTAGTAATGTTATTCTCTATAGTTTACATTCCAGCTGCACACCCTATCTTTAAAACTGTAGCTTTAGATTTTAAAACTGCTGCTTTTGCCTGTATTCTTGGCGCTGCCTCTACTGGTTGGTGGGAAATTGTTAAGTTTTTTAATAACTCAAAGCTTAATAAAATAAAAGGAAGTCTCGCATCTAAGACAATTAAAAATTAAAATAATTCACTTGAAATACAACACCAAACCATTAATTTAACGGTTTGGTGTTATATTTATTTTTAACTTAATAGTTTTCTATAAAAAACAAACCCTATAGGTTTAATCCTATAGGGTTAATAGTAAGCTTTTTACTATCTTCTGAATCCTCTGTCGTTTTGTTGTTTTCTTGCTCTTCTGCAATCAACACATCTTTGAGGCTCGTTGTCGAATCCTTTTTCTTTGTAGAATTCTTGCTCGCCTTCAGTGAATACGAAGTCTTTACCACAGTCTTTACAAACTAAAGTTTTATCTGCCATTTTAAACATTCCTCCTTTTTCCAAATATTAAGATCTAAAAACCGATTAACAATTATATTCTAAAAAGAGGATATGTTGTTATCTAGTTCAATCTCAATATCAACTATAACTAAACAGTTAATATACACATATTTTAACACATATATTATTTACATGCAATACTTTTTTATATATTTGGGGAACTTTTTATTTCATTTTTTTAATGTCTTTTACCTTAGAAAGCACGGGGACAGTTAATAACTAATTGTACTTTTAACCAATTAGTTATTAACTGTCCCTACCTTATTATTTTATTATCTTTTTACTAAAGGAAATGCTATAACATCTTTAATTGAATAGGCTCCCGTTAAGAACATCATCAGTCTATCAATACCTATTCCTAGTCCCCCTGCAGGTGGCATACCAGTATCAATTGCTACTGCAAATTCTTCATCCATTGGACTTGCCGTTTCAAGACCAGCTCTTAGTTTATTTGCTTGTTCATGTAAAAGCACTCTCTGTTTTAAAGGGCTGTTAAGCTCTGAGTAAGCATTTCCAAGTTCCACCCCATAAGCAAAAGGTTCAAACCTTTCTATAAGTTCTGGGTTACCTCTGTGAACTTTGCAAAGTGGTGAAGATTCAGCAGGATAATCAATTACAAAGGTAGGTTGTATAAGCTTACCTTCACTATATCCTTCGAATAGCTCTATAATAAGTTCTCCTTTAGATGCTTCCTTTAAATCTAAACCTTCTGCTTGTTTTTCCACTAATAAGCCTTTTTCACTTACACTTTTAGCGATTTCGTCCCTTGACATATGCTCTGCATCTATTCCTGTTTCTTCTTTTACTAAGTCACACATAGTGGCTCTTCTCCATGGTGCTTTAAAATCTATTTCTACACCATCAACAGTAACTTTTGTAGAACCATTTATTTTAGTGAAAACATAATCATAAAGATTTTCCATAAGTTTCATCATATCAGTATAATCCGCATAAGCCATATAACATTCAAATAAAGTGAACTCTGGATAATGTGTTCTATCAATGCCTTCATTTCTAAAGGATCTACCAAGGGTATAAACTCTTTCAATCCCTCCAACCATAAGTCTTTTTAGATAAAGCTCTGGAGATACATTCATATACACTTCAGAATCTATTGCATTTACATAGGTAACAAAAGGTTT
>JAJXYA010000087.1 GCA_021780795.1 Bacillota bacterium
TCTTTATGCAATAACTACTCCTTCTGCATGGGTTGAAGAATGCCTTGGTAGACCTTCTAAGTCCTTTGCAACATCTATTAAGGTCTTTACTCTTTCATCACTATCATAAGCTAATTTAAACTCTGGATTGAATTCTAAAGCCTTCTCTATAGTTATGCCTAACATAGTTGGTATCATTTTAGCAATTCTATCAACTTCTGCATAACTGTAGTTCATAGCTCTTCCAACATCTCTTATACATACTCTAGGAGCCATTGTACCAAATGTTATTATTTGTGAAACATTACTATATCCATATTTCTCTACAACATAATCAATAACTTCTTGTCTTCTTTCATAACAGAAGTCACTATCAATATCGGGCATAGATACTCTCTCTGGATTTAAAAAACGTTCAAATATCAAGCTATACTTAATTGGATCAATCTTTGTAATTCCTAAAGTAAAAGCTACTATTGAACCTGCTGCAGAACCTCTACCTGGTCCTGTTGGTATTCCACTTTCATAAGAAAATCTAATAAAATCCCAAACAATCAAAAAGTAATCAACATAACCCATTTGTTTTATTACGTCAAGCTCATATTCCAATCTATCTATGTACTCTTTAGCTTTCTCGCTAGCTTCCTTTATCTTATCTATTTCTTCATAATTTAAGGATTTCCTAATTAAGCCTTCAAATACCTCATATCTATCAATAAGACCTTTATAGCAAGTGTCTCTAAGATATTCATATGGATCTTGCCCTTCTTCTAATGGAAACTTAGGCAACTTTGATTCATGAAATTTATATTCATAATTACATTGTTCCGCAATTTTAATAGTATTTTCTAAAGCTTCAGGTACGTATGAAAAAATATCCCACATTTCTTCCGCACTCTTAAAATAAAATTGATTCGAAGGATATCTTCTTCTATGGGGATCATCTATGGTCTTAGCTGTTTGTATGCACATTAAAACATCGTGAGACTTAGAGTCTTCCTTATTTATGTAATGAACATCATTAGTTGCTACAAGAGGTATTCCTGTTTCCTTAGATAATTTTATATTTAATTCATTTACCTTCTTCTGTTCTTCCATACCATGATTTTGAAGCTCTAAATAAAAGTCATCCTTAAATATATCTTTATACAATAAAGCTAATTCTTTTGCTTTTTCATAATTTTCTTTAAGTAAATTTGATTGAACTTCTCCACCAAGACAGGCACTTAATGCTATTATCCCTTCGCTATGTTTTCTTAAATAGTCATGATCTACTCTGGGTTTATAATAAAAACCTTCAATAGATGCTGTAGAAACAATCTTCATTAAGTTTTCATATCCCGTTTCATTTTTAATAAGCAGAACTAAATGATGAGTAGAGTTTTCTTTATCTGGCTGTTTAATATGCATTGATTTTGCCGCAACATATACTTCACATCCAAGTATGGCTTTAATTCCATTTTCCTCTGCAGCCTTATAAAAATCTACAAGTCCATACATAACACCATGATCTGTTATGGCTATGCTCTTCATTCCTAGTTCCTTAGCTTGCTTCATGAGTTTTTTAATCTTACCCGAACCATCAAGTAAGCTGTACTCCGTATGAAGATGAAGGTGTACAAATTCCTTTTCTTTTTCCATATAGTCCTCCTTTCCTTACGATAATTATATCAATAAGTTATTTTTAATTGTATGCTTTTTTAATTATAACAATCTATCACTGTTTTTTATATAATTTTATATAAAAAAACAGTAGATGAATTATGTTTATATATAATCAACCACTGTTTAAATTTACTATTTCTTTTCTCTATACTTTAATATTACATTCTAGAAATCTATGGTTTTGCTTCCTTGTAAATAAGGTGCTATAACCTTCTTAACCTTCTCCACATGGAATTCATTAACATCATAAGCTAAGTAGTCTTCCTTAGAATTAAATCTTGTTATAATAGCCACATCATAGCTTCTATCACTTCTTATAACATCAACTCCTACTTCTAGTTGTTTTAATTCTTTAATGTTTCCATTCATAGATAAAAAAGTCTTTTCTAAGAATCTTAGATTTTCATTTATTGGCTCTTTTGCTTTAAAAAGTACAATATGTGTAAACATAAACATCCCCCTTTTCAGTTAACTGTTAACTGATTTACTTGCTGCTTCTCAATTCTTCCGCTATCTTCTCAATCTTTCTTAATCTATGATTTATCCCAGATTTCCCCACAGGCGGATCTAACATTTCTCCTAATTCCTTTAGTGACTCATCTGGATAATTCAATCTTAATTCTGCAATTTCCCTTAAATTATCTGGTAATCTTTGAAACCCTATTTGTGCTTGTATTAATTTTATGCTTTCAACCTGTCTTACAGCTGCATTTACTGTTTTTGAAAGATTAGCAGTTTCACAATTAACAAGCCTATTTACATTGTTTCTCATTTCTTTCATTATTCTTATGTTTTCAATTTCTAATAAAGATGAATGAGCTCCTATTACATTTAGTAGATCTACAATTTGTTCACCTTCTTTAATGTATACTATAAAACTATTCTTTCTTTGTATTACTTTCGAATTTAAACTAAAAGTATTTATAAGATTGCACAAATCTTTGGCATATTCTTCACTATGAGTTACAAACTCCAAGTGGTAAGTTTTTTCAGGATTACTTATGCTTCCACCACCAATAAAAGCTCCCCTTATATATGCTTTTTTTATACCATCATCTTTAAAAATGTACTCCTCTATTCTGTAATCCAGACTCATTATTCCATCAATTTCTTTAAGTATA
>JAJXYA010000096.1 GCA_021780795.1 Bacillota bacterium
TTTTATTAAATAGTGGTAGCCAGCACTTTCTATTACTTCAATTATTTCTTCTGAAAGATATCCTGAATCCATGTAAGCGTAAAAAATTTGACGTCTAGATAGATATAAATACCTTTGCTAAAATTACAGATAATAAGATACATAAGGGAGGTCTGTCTGTAATGGCAAAGAGAGTTAGTAAAGAAACTTGGAAAGAATTCATAGATAAGTTTTCTTCTTACGAAGGAACGGTAACTAAGTTCTGCCAAGAGAATAATATTAGTAAGGGTCAATTTTATTATAATAAAAGAAGCTTTAAAGAAGAAAATGAGCCAATATTTCATGCTATATCTTTTGATGAAGAAAAAGCTGCTGACACTAAAAGAGATTCTACAAAAACTATAAAAATAGAGATTGGTAAGGCAAATATCTTTATACCGGCTAATGAAATAGCAGTATTATCAGATATAATTAAGGAATTGGCTAGAATATGTTAAATATAGATAAAGCCAAAATTGTGTATTTAGCCTGTGGCGTAACCGATCTTAGAAAAAGTATTGACGGACTTACTATGCTTGTAGAAAATCAGTTAAAATTAGATCCTTTTGATAAGGCTTTGTTTGTATTTTGTAATAAGCAAATGAACAAGCTTAAGATACTTCATTTCGATGAGGGATTCTGGCTTTATTATTATAGATTAGAAAATAATAGATTCAAGTGGCCTATGACTAAGGAAGAAGCTTTAAAGGTAAATAAGGATGAGTTGAAATGGTTACTTAAAGGTTATGAGATAAGAACTATTTCTAAATTTAAGCCAATTACCGAAAAAAATTACTACTAAAAACTTAATATTTAATGATATAAATCACTCCTAACCCTTTGGAAACAAAGGGTTTTGTGGTATAATATAATTAGAGAAAAACGTACGAGGTAAGTAAGATGAAACATGAATTTTTAGAAAACGAACTTGATGAAAACACAAAATTATTAATATCTAAAATGGAAAAAGAAATTGAATCTAAAGACAAAGAAATTAATAATTTAAAAAATGAGCTGGATTATTTAAAAGCACAATTACTTAATAAAAACAGAAAAATATTTGGTCAATCGAGTGAACAACTTGATATGGATCAAATGTCTATTTTTGATGAGGCTGAAAAGAACAGTAATTCAAATGTTCCAGAACCTACTCTTGAAGAAATAACTTATCTTAGAAACAATAATCCTAAAAAAATCATTGGCAAGAAAGATAACTTAGCAAATTTAGAAAGAATTATTATAGAACATAAGCTTGAGGGTGAAAAAACTATATGTGATAAATGTGGCAGCATTTTAACACTTATAGGTAAAAAGTCTTCTAAAGAGATTTTAAAATATGTACCTGCAAAGCTTTATATAGAAGAACATATTACATATAGTTATGCGTGCAAGCCTTGTGAAGAAACATCTGGTGATGCAAATATAATTACAACTAAAGCTCCTAATACAGTTTTTTATAAAAGCATGGCTTCAAATGAGTTAATAGCTCATATGATTATAATGAAATATCAGCATGCAATGCCACTTTATAGACAAGAAACTTATTTCAAAATGTTAGGAGCTGATATTTCAAGGCAAACTATGTCCAATTGGACAATAGCCGTCGCTGGTGTGCTTCAAGGTGTCTATGATATTATGAAGGATGAACTTTTAAAGAGAAATTACATTCAGGCAGATGAGTTATGCAAAGCTTTGCATAATTCATCCATTCTTTTGTATTTGTTAAAAGCTTATCCCTTGTAACTTTCAATGCATACTCAAAATTACGCAACTCCAGTCTGCGACTTCCTGTAATAATCAAGAAATGTTGATCTAAAAAATCTTTCCTTAGCCTGTTCCTGTCATTTATATAATATCTAAGTGCTGAAACGGTAGTTTCATGTAAAGGAAGAATCCGACTTTTTGAAAACTTGGTTTCACTTATAGTAATCAGACCATTATTTAAATCAACATCGTCATCCGTTAAATTGCATACTTCACTTGGACGCATCCCTGTTGACCACAAAAGACCAATTGCAGTTGGAATTGTTTTAGCTCTAATGCCGTCAGGTGAATATAAACCTGCAGAAGTTTTCATAAGGATACAGATTTCTTCTTTTGTAAAAATATATGGTACTGTTCGTCCATGACATTTTCCGAACATACCTTTGGGTGGCATCTGCGCCATGGTATCAAATACACAGATATATTTTGCAAATGTCCTAACTGTCTCCATCCTTCTTGCCATATACCATCTTGAATACTCTGGTTTTAGTGTAGCCCACTGGAATGCAACATCTGTTGTTAGAGAGCCTTCATGTCCAATAGCTACAGTATATGCAGCAAAACGTCTCAATTCCTCAGATTCTATTTTAATCTTATAACCAAGCCCTTTTTTATACGATATATACTCTTCCACCTGTATAGATATACAATTACTGTTCATAACATCACCTCCGGCCAGATGCCTGCAACATCTAGCAACTGAGTGAAATCTAGTTTTGTATAAATTCTAGTCGTTTCGATCGATTCATGGCCAAGTACATCTGCGATAGTCTTCAAATCAACACCACTATTAATCATTTCCTTTGCAGCAGTATGTCTCAGCATGTGGGTTCCTGTAAAATTCTCTAATCCTGCTTTCGTAGCAGCAATTCTTACAGTATTACGAACTTGCGATGTTCCCATAGGACAGCCTTGTTTATTTTTAAAGCTTACAAACAAAATCCTCTCGGATGTTATAGGACGTGCATCTACTAAATATG